>JBGQJX010000285.1:0-5683 GCA_041499255.1 Ktedonobacteraceae bacterium
GCCGCTCAGTGGTAAAAGCGTAATCTTCTCTGCGTTGCTCACCCTGGCTTTGCGTACAATAACCCGTTCGCCGAGGCCCGTCGCGCAGTTTTGGCGCACTTTGCTATCCATCTGGATTGTCTGGCGACCCCGCTCAAGCATAGCACTAGGTACGACCTTCGCTGCCGTGGTTCGCCCCCCAGTGATCATCACAATATCACCCGGCTGGCAGCCCAATCGTGCCATATCGCTCGGGTCAATGCGTGCCACGCCGCGCCCAACCTGAAATCCCTCAATCACTACAAGTTGTACGCTATCGATTGTTTTTGGTGCTATATCCTGCTCGTTGCTGCTGGTCTCTCTCTGCTCTGTGCCCTGTGTATTCGTGGTAGCATTCTCCACGGGGAGTTTGCCAGTGATTCTTTGGGTTGATATCGTAGGTTCAGTACTACTCGTTTTGAGTGACTCCTCCATATACTCCCTCGTCCTTCCCTTCGTTAATGTGAGAATGTCATTGTGTATACCTTATCACATCTACGAAAGGCTTGAAAGAAAGTTGAAACGCCTCCGTTCTTGCACCAGGCCGCTTTCTGTAGTTATAAACTTATTTTCAAATCTCTTCTCCTGGTATATACGGCGGTACCAGAATGTAGCTGAGTAAAAAACCTGTAATACCTGCAACCACCGTTGACCCCAACCAGAGATGAATAGTCCAATTCACACCCGTTGTGAATGTGAGCACCATAAAGTAGAACAAGTAGATCGTTACTGGTACGGCAAAAGCAAAAATTCGCATGGAAAAATATCCGCTTTACATTTCTGCTCGCCTTACACCTGAAAAACCCACAAAAAAACTCCTCATCATACCCTCCATCAAACAGTAGCTCTTGTGTTACGTGATTATAGCTCTACCGCTTGGAGTTCCACAAGGTGGTACGTGCGTCTAAGCTCGACGTACGACCAGCCTCTATCATTGTGCGCCGTAAAAAGTAACCACCTATCAGCACCAGCAAGGAAATCACAATTCCAATGCCGCTCTTCCGTCTACCCGAGCGGCCACCTAATAGCGAGAACGTTTGAAGTATCCATGGAAGCGCAAGTCCACCCCCAAACACAACTCGCCAGAACGTTGACCCGTGTTCTGCAGGCCCATCTCCGACAAGTGGACGTGCCACCCGCCCCGATCCACGCAGAAACACCAGTAGCCCCGTCATTTCAATGAGTAACGCCGCCCACTCTAAACGTTCAAGTTTGTGTAATGTATGAACAGGTGCGCGTGTAAGACGTAATGCAAGGGAAATCAACGCTGAACTGGTAGAGAGCGCCGATGAGACGAAAATAGCCCCTAAGAACTTACTCCGGGACCATAGTGGAATGCTTGTCGCTGTCAACAAAACCCCCGTATAACCTCCTAAAAAAATCCCAAAAGCTGTCCCAGGCAGCGCGATCAATTTTTGCGGTAATGCTGCCAGCAACCGTGGGGCCCACCAGCGCCCAAAGATACCATCACGAGCGGCCTGAATAAACGCAGTAATCCCGCTAAAGAACGAGAAACTCACCAGCCCCCACACGCCCATTGACATCGGCGATTTCACCTTGAATACACGTAACATATTGATAAAGCGCTCCGGGCGTCCGAGATCTTTAATTAGGAGAGGAGGACAGGGTAACAGAGCCAGCAGTGAGAGGTAGTAACCAGTCCTTGCCGCAACGCGATCATCGCGCGACCCAAAGAGTGAGGCAATGCTGGCAATGACATAGCATCCTGCTGCTAATCCCCCAAAAAAGAAATACCAGGTAATCTCCCAGCTCCAAAAAGGTTGCTTCAAAACAGGATAATCGTAGTAGGTAGCCGTTTCTTGATCTAGCTCTTTAGCGGGCTGGTAACCTGTGCTCAGCGCAGCCAGTTGTTCGATGATCTCGTGTTCTGTAGGAGCTGTCCGCTGTTTCTGCAATATGCCTGTTTCCTCCATATAAAAACATCCTTTCTTTATCTGTCCTTAAAGAAAATAATTCCCAGCAAACCGAGCAACATAGCCGCTACAATGGTCCAGAACGACGCCGGAACCACATTATTCGCGGGACGTTGAGGATTCTCTGGCAAGTTATAGATCCCTGGATCGTCCAATAGCAGAAAGAAAGAGTTGAGGCCGCCATCAAGAATATCATCATCTACTCCATACAGCCGCGCTTCCTCTACTCCCCTCTCGTGCAAAAATCCAAGTCTCTTATGCGCAGCAGCTTTGAGTTCTGCAACCTCGCCAAAAACGATGGAGTCGGTAGGACAGGCCTTGGCACATGCTGGCTCCATGCCATCTTTCAGACGGTCATAACAGAGCGTGCATTTATGCGCCCTGTGGTCACCTCGCTCGTCGCGTGCTATTACGCCAAATGGACAGGCGACAATGCAATAACCGCAGCCGTTGCAGATATCCTGCTGCACATACACGGTGTCAAACTCAGTGCGAATGATAGCGCCCGTTGGGCAGGCCTCGTGGCAAGGTGCATTGACGCAGTGTTTACATACATCGCTCTGCATCAGCCATCGATCAGTGTTAAAGAAAGGCAAGGCCGTTCCTGGTGGGGTCAGCGGAATATCACCAGTCCTAATTGCGTCGGCCACCTTTGTCTGAAATAAAGGAATAGGTGTGGGCAATAAAGATTTCTCACGACCAATCTGCTCGATAAACTGCACGTGTCGCCAGGTGGTAGCGCTCAACTGCTGTGTGTTATCGTAGCTTGTACCCGTCCAATTGGGTTCGCTTGCCGGAAGCTGGTTCCATTGTTTACAAGCAATCTCACAGGCTTTGCAACCGATACACAGGCTCGTATCGGTAAAAAATCCCATTGCTGGTTGTGATGGCACTGGCAGCTCTTTTCGTAACGGTGCCAGTGCCGTCTTCAGGACCTTATACGCCTTGTTCACAGGAGAAGGCTGCCCCTGGCCTCCATCCGTGACCTGGAAACGAGTAGAGGATTCAACTGCCATGCGATTGCTCCTTCACTTTAACGTGAAGCCGGCCTGGTCTCACGTTGCAGGTAAACGCCTTGGCCTCTTCAATGCTGACATTCGGCTCTAATACCATGTGCGCCAGGTCATTGGTAATACTTCCAGTACTCTTTCCCTGGAAACCCCAGTGAAATGGCATGCCAATCTGGTGTACTATCCGTTTCCCAAGGTGAAGCGGACGCAGCCTCCGTGTCACCATCGCCCGCGCCTCAATCTCTCCGCGCGGCGTGCTGATTATCATCCATTCACCGTGCTTGATCTTTCGTTCCGCTGCCAGTTCGGGACTGAGTTCAGCAAAGAGCGCAGGTTGTAGAGCGTTCAGCCAGGGCATCCAGCGCGTCATCGGCCCGCTGACATGGTGCTCGGTCAATCGATACGTGGTAATCACAATTGGGAAGCGTTCATCGCCTACCTCTGCCAGTACATTATCTTTACGCTCCTTGAAATAATGTGCCGCCGGATTGCTCTGTTGCTGGTAAAGAGCATTGTGCACAGGTGACTCCGCTGCTTCATAGTGCGTGGGCAGTGGTCCATCGTTCAGTCCCTTGGGCACAAAGAGCCAACCCTTTCCATCAGGTTTCATGATAAAGGGATCGCTACCAGCAATGGCATCCATGCCCTTTGCCCCGGCAGGCGGTGTATAATCCGGTGCTTTTCCCACCGGAAAATCGGGTATATCTACCCCCGTCCATTTCTTTTGTGTCTCATCCCACCAGACATACTTCTTGCGTTCTGACCATGGGCGGCCCTCCGGGTCAGCCGAAGCGCGATTGTACAGAATCCTCCTGTTGGCTGGCCAGGAAAAGCCCCATCGCAGGAAGGTATAGCTGCCGTCAGCAATTCGTGAAGCAGCGCGGTTGTTGCCCGGTTCAGGATAGACGCCGCTGTAAATCCACGAGCCACAAGCCGTACTCCCGTCATCCTTGAGCGCCGTGAATCCTGTTACGTGGGGAGCATCTCTCAGGCTATTAACCTTTTGCCCATCATCAGTTTGACCAGGTGATTGCACATAATAACCGTTGATCTCCTTCAGAACCAGCAGCGCATCTGGTTCATCATGAATTCGCGAACCTTCTTCCGGCTCCTCGCGCTCGTAATCCCATGTCAACGCCTGGATTGGACGATCTTTTACCGCTTCGCTATCGGCATACAGCTCCTTCAAACGCTTGCCAAGATGGTAGACGAACCAGAGGTCTGAACGAGCATCACCCGATGGATCAACCGCCTTATCGCGCCATTGGATCAGGCGCTGTGTGTTGGTGAAGCTCCCCTCCTTTTCAGTAGTGGCGGCTGCTGGTAAGAGGAATATCTCTGTCTTGATAGTACGAGGATCAACCGGCTCGGGCCCTTTATACCAGAATGCTGCTGACTCGACTTCATAGAGATCGCGTACGACCATCCAATCCAACTGCTCGAGGGCTTTCCGTTGCATCCGTGAGTTGGTACTTCCCGCCGCGGGATTCTGTCCAAAAAGGAAATAGCCGCGTATCTTGCCGTCCAGCATAGCGTAACTCGTCACCAGGTGCGAGTGGTCCCCTAAGATCTTGGGCAACCAGCGATAGCCACAATCACTCTCACTATCATATATTGCTTCACCATACCAGGCCCTGAGTAGGCTGACAATATATGCCGGGAAGTTCGACCACCAGCCTGTTTTTGCCCCCGCGCTCTCGATATATTCGGCCAACGTCCCATGTTTCAGCGTTGCATTTGGCTGGGGCATGTAACCAGATAGCAGGTCGTAGAGTGTGGGCACATCCGTCGACCCCTGGATAGATGCGTGTCCGCGCAGTGCCATAATGCCACCTCCAGGGCGGCCAATATTCCCTAGCAGGAGTTGTATCATCGCTGCAGCGCGGATAATTTGCACCCCTTTCGATTGTTGCGTCCAACCAACCGCGTAGCAGAAAGCTGCAGTGCGCTCCCTGCCCGAGTTCTCAACGAGCGCGTTCACAACTTGTAGCCACTCCTCGCGCGACACACCACAGACCTGTTCTACCATCTCAGGTGTGTAGCGCGCAAAGTGACGGCGCATTATCCGCAGGACGCAGCGCGGATGTTGCAGTGTCGGATCGCTCAGTGGCTTCCCCTCGCTATCATATTGATAGTCCCACCCGCTCTTGTCGCTATAGCTCCCTGCAGCGTCGTCAAAGCCCGAAAAAAGGCCGCCTAAATCTTCGGGACCCTGGTATTTTTCGCTGATCAGCACGGCAGCATTGGTGTAGTTCACCACGTAGTCGTGGAAATAGCAGTTGTTCTCCAACAAGTAGTTGATAATTGCCCCTAGAAAGACGATATCGCTGCCTGCTCGTGTGGTGATATAGAGGTTTGCCAGGGCCGACGTGCGCGAAAAGTGGGGATCAACGTGGATAACCTTCGCCCCGCGCTCTTTGGCTTTGACGACGTTGGCGAAAGCAATCGGATGGGCTTCGGCCATGTTGCTGCCCATGATTAAAATACAATCGCTATTGACAAGATCTTGTGGAAAGGTCGTCGCTCCGCCACGTCCTAATGTTGTACCCAGACCGGGTACTGTGGAGCTGTGTCATATACGGGCCTGGTTCTCAATGGAGACGATGCCCAGCCCACCGCCGAGGAGTTTTTTCATCAAATAATTCTCCTCGACATCTAGCGTCGCCCCACCCAGAGAAGCGATACCCAGCGTGTGATTGACCTCTCGCCCATCAGGTAGAC
>JBGQJX010000286.1:0-5599 GCA_041499255.1 Ktedonobacteraceae bacterium
AAGCTCCGTAGCTAGGGATGTGTATTTCGAGGTATTACTACCACGATTCCTCTTATTTAAGCGGTATTGGCCGCAGGCGGCAATCAGGTCTTTGCAACAGCCCCGAGCAGCAAGTATAGTCGCTTGACACTTGTTCCACAAACCCACTATAGTAGAAGGGCAGAAAAAATAAGACAGTGGATTGCGAACCATTTGCTTTATGCCGGACACAACCAGTAGCGCCCTCACCCAATTCGTTGAGCGAGCACGCAAAGTTCTTCAACACGAACAGCGTACGAACCACCAGGATCAGGCCATCAAGCCTGGTGGTTTAGAACTTTTTGTCGTGCGTTGGGCCGACCAGGCCAGTACCGCCTGTAAAGAAGCCGGACTTGACCCGCGCCCTATTCATTCCTTTGCCGAATACCTCGAAGGATACCGCCGGCAGGACCCCATGCAGCGTGCCGCCAGTCTGCGCGCCGCCCTCGCCATCCTCAACGAACTGGACGGCAACGCATCGCCAGCGCAACAACGTCCAACCCTGCCCCCTGCCAAATCACCTACCGTTGCTCACCACAACGGCAGAGCTACTGAATCTGGTCCTGTTCTGGCGCGCTCCAATACCGAGAGCATTCGCGCCACACCACCAGCTAACCCCGAAAAGAAACCAGCGGCAAAACCAGCGCAAAATACCGTCCGTTTAGAAGCAGGTATGACGGCTGGCCATACCGTACTGACGCTGCTCAGCGCCGATATCACAGCAGTCCCCGGCGTAGGAGCCACGGTGGCCGCGCGCCTCCATAACCTTGGCATCCGCACCGTGCGCGACCTGCTTTTCTATTTCCCTCGCGAACACCGCGATTATAGCAAACTGGTAAAAATTGCCAGCATCCCCTTCAACGAACTGACCACAACCATGGGCCTCATCTGGGAGGTGAAAAATATCCCTACCAGCGGCGGCAGAATGCGCACCATTGCTACCATCTCAGATGAGACGGGCAAGCTCAATGTAAGCTGGTTCAATCAATCCTACTTGCTCAAACAATTAAAGGCCGCGCAAGGCTCCTATCTTGTCGTTACCGGCGTCAAGCAGCGCTTTGGCAACAAGGTTGAATTTTCCGTGCGCAGCCATGAATTGCCCGAGCAGGGAGACCTGGTCAACACCGGGCGCCTCGTACCCACGTATCCACTGACCGAGGGCCTGAGCGCTAAGGCGCTGCGGCGCTTCACAAAATGGGTGGTTGACCGCTACGCGGCCATGGTTCCCGACTACCTGCCCGCGGCCATACGTTCAGCAGGAAAACTTATACCCCTGCCCGACGCTATCTCACACATACACTACCCTGAAAATGAAACAGCTCTCCTCAACGCCCGCCGCCGCCTGGGTTTTGATGAACTCTTTCTGATCCAGCTTGGCATGCAGGAAAGGCGTAGTCGCTGGCAACAGGAGGCACCGCAGGGAAACGCCTTCAACCTTGATCTCACAAAGATTTTCGTTGACCCTCCGCCCAGGAAAACAGTAGCGCTGCAAGAGGAAAATAGTCAGGCCAACGGAGGAAACGCGCACAAAGACACATACAGCCCTCCCAACACAACTCTCTGGTCCCCTGTAATCACTAACAAACCCTTTGAGGCAACCCTGCCATTTCGTTTTACGGCTGCTCAACAACGCGTCATCTGCGAAATCCTCGCTGACCTCGCTCAGAGCAAACCCATGTGCCGCCTCCTCCAGGGCGATGTCGGCGCCGGTAAAACGGCCGTGGCCACTGCCGCCCTGCTGACTGCCGCGCTCAGCGGCTACCAGGGAGCCATCATGGCCCCCACTGAACTGCTGGCAGAGCAACATGCTCGTAGTATCAGCGCAATGCTGGAGCCATTTGGTATCCATACAGTCCTCTTGACCGGCAGCCTGAAACAGCGCGAAAGAACGATGGGACGCGCGGCCATCGAGACTGGCGAAGCAATGGTCGCTATCGGCACCCACGCCCTCATCCAGGAAGATGTGAGTTTCAAGCGCCTTGGATTGGTGATCATCGACGAACAACATCGCTTCGGCGTGGAACAGCGCGACATCCTGCGCCAGAAAGGCTACCACCCGCACATGCTCGTCATGACCGCAACCCCCATTCCACGCACCCTTGCTCTCACGTTATATGGAGACCTGGATGTCTCTGTCATCGACCAGCTTCCCCCTGGCCGCCTGAAGATCATCACCCGCTGGCGCACCGGGGCACGCCGTACTGAAGCCTACACCGTTATCGCCCACCAGGTAGCTGAGGGCCGACAGGCTTTTATCATCTGCCCCCTCATCGAGGAATCCGAGTCGCTCGCCGTCAAGGCTGCTACCGTTGAGTTCGAACGTCTGAGCCGCGAGGTCTTCCCCAATTTGCGGCTCGGCCTGTTGCATGGTGCCATGAAACCGGCGGATAAGGACGCAACGATGCGCCGTTTCCGCGATGGCGAACTCGACATTCTGGTGGCTACCTCGGTCATTGAGGTAGGCATCGACATACCCAATGCTGCCGTCATGGTGATTGAAGATGCCGACCGTTTCGGCCTCTCACAGCTTCACCAGTTTCGCGGGCGCGTTGGTCGCGGCAAAGATCAGGCTTTCTGCTATGTGCTCAGCGCCGACGCCGGCCTGCAAGCTCAAGAACGCCTGCATGTCTTTGAATCGATCGATGACGGCTTCCGCCTCTCCGAAGAAGATATGCGACTGCGCGGCCCTGGCGACTTTATCGGCGTGCGCCAGAGTGGCATGCCTGAATTGCGCATAGCCGATCTCGGCGATACCAGGCTCATCGAATTATCGCGTTCCCTGGCCGCGCAACTCTGGCAGAGAGACCCATACCTGCGCAAACCAGAACATGGTCCGCTCCGCGAGAGAATGCGCCTCTTCTGGCAACACTTTATGGCGCATTGACAACCCCTTGACAATCTTCTTTCGCCAGGTTATAATAATTAAGTCAGAGTTGACTTAAAGGTAAGGACCCATGTATAAACAAATTATGTTACTAGGCTTGCTGCTGGAAAAACCCATGTATGGACAGCAGATCCGTGAAGTAATCGAAACTCACCACGATCTCTTCGCCAATTTTATCAAAAAACCGACAATTTATTACCAGCTTGAGCGCCTCAACCAGGATGGCTACTTAGAGATCCACCGCGAAGCAGTTGAAGCTCCTGGCACCGGTCTCGCTCACGAGGAACTGGCTCAACGTGAACGCGATGTCTACTACATCACCGAGGCCGGACGTCAGCGTTTCTACAAACTGTTACGCGAATCCCTGGGAGCCTACTCGCCAGGACTGAACGAAGTAGATGCCTGCCTCTTCTTCCTGCACCGCCTCTCACCTGCAGAAGCTATTACCCTCCTGCAAAAAAGGCAAGAGCTGGTCTCTCGCTATCGCGCACTGGTCACAGAACAGATAAAAAGCCAGCATATCCATGACGACGCCCATACACTGGTGAATGACCATAAACTGACCTTGCTCGATGCCGAGTTTGACTGGTTGAACCGCGCCATCGCACACCTGGCCGAAAAACGTTCGCCACATATCACAGCGTAGAGCAAACAGAATTTTTTATCCGCTAAGTCAGACTTGACTTAAATCACATAATAGGAGTTGACCATCATGAGCAAAATGTTACGATCGCCATTATTTTTAATGGCGCTAACCATTTTCATAGACTTCACAGGCTTTGGCCTTGTCATCCCATTGCTCCCATTCTGGGCCGAGCATCTCGGCGCGAACGCCATAGGCGTCGGCCTGATTCTCACGATCTATGCCCTGGCACAGTTCATTTTCACACCTATGCTGGGTTCGCTCTCCGACCGCTTCGGACGGCGCCCGGTTATCATCATTTCACTGGCGATTGAAGCGGCCTCATTCGCGCTTTCAGCGCTTGCCAACACCCTCCCATTCTTGCTGATCGCGCGCTTCATCGGTGGGCTTGGAGCCTCTAATATCGGTTCAGCACAGGCCATCGTCTCTGACGTCACTCCCCCTAAAGATCGCGCGCGCGGCATGGGGCTTATCGGAGCAGCCATTGGCCTCGGATTTGTCGTTGGCCCGGCCCTCGGCGGACTGCTGGCTCCTTTGGGTCCGGCGCTTCCCTTCTGGGTAGCGATGGGTGTAGCGATAGCCAATACGTTGCTCGTGTTCTTCTTCTTACCGGAGACACGCAAACAGCAGGAAACCGTTGAACCAGACGAGGGCCACGGCACGAACGCGTTTGTCGTGCTGGCCGGTTGGAGACAGGTACTGCGCAATACAGCAGCGGCAAGATTAGTGCTCATTAACCTGCTTTTCACTATCGCATTCACCGCGATGGAGGCCATCTTTCCTCTCTTCACCCAGCACGCGTTTGGCTGGACAGCCATGCAAAACGGCTACATCTTTACCTATGTCGGTATCGTAATCGTCATTATGCAAGGTGGACTTGTAGGCCAGCTCGTCAAACGTTTTGGCGAACGCAGCCTCTTGATTGCTGGCTTGATCATGCTAGCAGTTGGACTGGCCCTGCTTCCCTGGAGCACGCAACTGGCGCTGCTCCTGATTGCCCTTGGTATATTAAGCGCCGGTGATGGTATGGTCACACCAACGATATCAGCCCTGCTTTCATTCGCCGGCTCAGAAGGGGCCCAGGGAGAGATCCTCGGCTTCGCCCAGGGTATAGCTGGTTTGGGACGAGTCATAGGCCCACTCATCGCTGGTACCATTTACGCCTTAGGCGGCCCCGGAACACCTTTTCTGCTAGGAGCGGGCCTGGTCGTGCTGTCAGCCCTACTTGCTATACCCGCGCTACCGGCCCCAAATGTCAAATCCCCTGCAAAAGCAGATACCGACGAAATACCCGTCGTTGCAGAGAAACTCTGAGACTCCAACACCCTTTTGTTCTGGATGAGCCAGTGAGTGCATAATGGCAAGAAAAACGGTTTCAGTAGTGGAGAGAAGGAATGGTCTCCTTGTAACAACGCAGCGAAACCTCTGCAGGAGAAGGGATGAGCATGAAAAAAGCAGATACTGACCGTTGGGGCCTGCCTCTCGTGACTGTACATCTGCGACAGCAGACACAGAGTCGCAAACGCTCCGTTGCCCAGATGCCCCGGGGGCATCGCACCTTGAGATGGAGAACCTCGCTAGCACGCTTGTTGTAAAATATAAATATCACATACTATTTCTGGAGGATCAATGAAAGTAATGACCATCGCAGTCATGGTGCTGCGCATCTCCGTACTCGTAGCGCTCGTCATGGGTATCGTATTCTGGACAGGCAACGCCGATAATCTCCAACCCATTCACATGCTTATCGGTATCATCGTAGTCCTCTCCCTCTGGGTTATCGGACTGGCACAAGGCCTTATGAAAGGCAGTTTTGGCCTGGCAGTCGCAACATTCGTCCTCGGCCTGGTTCTTGCCATTGTTGGCTTATACCAGAAAGACTGGCTACCCGGCTCCGCGCACTGGGTCATCCAGGTAATTCACCTGCTCCTCGGCTTATCAGCCATAGGCCTCGGTGAAATGATTTACGCACGCACAAGGAAACGCCTTAAAACCGCCATCGCAGCCTGACATCAACCCTGCCCTATTGCCGATTATCCATCCATATGATTTAA
>JBGQJX010000287.1:0-5546 GCA_041499255.1 Ktedonobacteraceae bacterium
CAACGCTACAGCCGTCTTGCAACAAAAGCTTTTTCATCAGTTAACGAGCGCTCAGCCTACCCTCAACGACCCTCTGCATCAGCAGGACAGTCACCGCTGGGAAGAAGATACGAAAGCTGGCGGCGGCGGCTGTGCTTTCATCAATGGCGCTTACCACGCCAGTATGTCACAAATAGGTTTTTTTGCTTCCTGTTACGCTCTTTCAAGCAACTTTAGTAACTTCGTGTACCAGGTACAGATGACTATACTCAAAGGTGATCGCGGGGGCATCATCTTCCGTTCCAACAACTCTAATACAAATTTTTACCTTTTCCGCGTCGCACAAGACGGCTCCTACGATCTCTTTGCCTACGTAAATACCATCGGCAGTAATTCCAAATCGCTAGCACAAGGTTCCTCTCCGGCCATACACCGGGGACTCAACCAACCCAATCAGGTCACCGTGGTTGCTCGCGGCAGCAGTCTCACCCTCTACATCAACCAGCAGTATGTTACTGGTGTCAAGGATTGGGCGTATAGTTCCGGAGCAATCGGCATCTTCGCTGATGACCAGCTCAACCCTACCGAGGTGGCTTTCAACAACGCAGCAGTCTGGACGTTGTAAACTGTAAATAAGGAATATTCCACAAGTGAAAAAATTGGTGAATTTTTATCTTGGCGCAGCACCAAAAGCATGGTATGCTAACACAGCTTCATTGGAATCATAAACTAATAATGTAATCATCAGGAGAAATCTGTTATGCAATGTAGCTCTTGCGGCACCACACTCCCCCCTGGAGCAAGAAATTGTCCCGCGTGTGGCACAGCCGTTTTCGCTTCCAACCCGTCAGAGCAAACTTTTATATCTTTGCCCGGCTCTCAACCAGAGAGCTCCACTCCAGCGTCTACATCTCCCTATCCTCCTGGGCAACCCGCGGGACCCTTTCCGAATCCTTATGAGCAGCCAGGCTATCCTCTTGCTCCACAGCCTCCCCTCTATCTAGGTTCGCAACAGCCGCAGTATACTCCACCACCGCTGCCTCCAACCCAACCACAGAAAGCACGGCGGGGGGGACTCTCGAGGGGTGTGACCATCCTGCTTATCGTATTAGCCCTGCTCATCATGTTCAGTGGCTTTGGTCTTATCTACTACTCAACGGTCTATCATCCTAACCAGCTACACATGCAGGCTACTGCTACAGTTCAAACGCAACAAACAGGAGTTGCGCAGTCGACTGCCACTGCCAACGCACAGGCCACAGGAACAGCCGTCGCTATTGTCAACGCGACAGCTACCGCTCAGGCACAGGCCACAGCCAACGCCGTTGCCACTGCTACAGCCCTGCAGGGCATCTACAACTCGGCGACACAAGGAGGTCCCGTTCTGAACGACTCACTGAGTTCTAATACCGGCAGCAACTGGGAGGAAGACCAGGCCCAGGGTGGCGGGGGCTGCGCTTTTACAGGTGGGGCATATCACGCCAGCATTGATCAGAAAGGCTTCTACTTTGCCTGTGCCGCCCAAAATACAAACTTTACCAACTTTGCCTTCCAGGTACAAATGGCCATTACAAAAGGCGATGCCGGAGGAATCTTCTTTCATGGGAATCGCAACGCGTTTCATTTCTATTTACTGAGTATAGCTCAGGACGGTACCTTTGACCTTTTCATCTCTAAAGACCAGAATCACAGTACAGATTTGCTCTTCGGTAATAGTCCTGCCATCAAAAAAGGTCTCGGTCAAACCAACCTGGTTACGGTCGTTGTTCGTGGAAATACTATCTATTTTTACGTCAACAAGCAGTACGCCGGCAGCGTCATTGACACTACCTTCACATCTGGTCAAATTGGCGTCTTTGTAGATGCCCACACAACCGCTACTGATGTAGCGTTTAAGAATGCCAGGGCCTGGAAACTCTAAGAGGGCCTGCCACCGACATTAGAGAGCGCCACCTTTGGAATAAAGGAGCATACCTTCATGCATTGTATCTCGTGTGGAACCGCGCTTCAGCCAGGCATGAGCAACTGCCCGCGCTGTGGTGCCCCCATATCTATAAGCACTCCCCCTCCTTCATCACCTGGAGGTAATGCCGATTCGACCATACCCGCTGACTTTGGCCCATTTAGAGAAACAGCTTTTACTGCGCCGGCATCTCCACATGGAGGCCTATCACCGCAGAATATATATACTACCGGAACAACTCCAGCAAACACCAGCATACCCCCATACAATCCCTATGTTGGGCAACCTTATATCGGCAATCCACCATCGTATATACCACCAGCGCCTCTAGCTCCTCAACCACCAAAGCAGCGGCGTGGTCTCTCTAAAGGCATGCTCATACTACTGGCGGTCCTTGTCTTGCTTGTAATTATAGGTAGCGGCATCATATACTACTTCTCATTTCCCTATCCCGCTCAGATACGCGCACAGGCAACAGCTACGGCGCAGGCAAAGGTAAATGCAATTGCCACGGCCACTGCCCAGGTCATCCACAATCAAAACGCCACGGCCACTGCCCAGGCTCAGGCAACGCTCACCGCGCAGCAGAACATCTATGATCAGGCTACCAATGGCAATCCAGCAGTCACCGATTCTCTGGCAAACAATAGTCCGCTTAACTGGAATCAGTATGACTCTGCTAGCAACGGCGGCTGCATCTTCACCGGAGGAATGTATCACGTCAAAGAGCTTGACACAGGCTACTTTCAACCCTGCTTTGCCCAGTCAAGCAATTTCAGCAACTTCACGTTTCAGGTGCAAATGACCATCCTCTCTGGCGAATATGGTGGTCTAATCTTCCGCGCTGATAACCAGAACTCAAAGTTCTACTTATTACAAATTGGCGCCGCCAGTTCGTATGAGCTTTTCACTTACCTCAACAACAGTGGGAGCAATTCCAAAACGTTACTTACGAGTTATTCATCGGCCATCAAAGGGCTTAACCAGCCAAACCTTCTCACTCTTATTGCGCGCGGTAACCAGTTGACGTTATTCGTAAACAAACAATACGTTGATACTGTCAGCGACAGCAACTTCAAAACGGGTCAGATTGGCTTTGTTGCCTACGACAGAACTATCTCTTCCGATGTGGCTTTCAGCAATCTCCAGATTTGGAAACTGTAACTATGAAAGAAGTAAACGGCTAGAAAGATTTGGCTGAATATGTCAGACGAGCATCAGTTAACAGAGCCGGAACGAGTCTCTCCTTCCGACATGACAATACCTGATTCTCAAGTGCCGCCGGTATGGCCCCCGGCTCAACAAAATTTCCGTCGCCGCAGTACCTTCCCTGTCTGGGCGACAATTCTGCTCATCGTGCTGGCATTCGCGCTCATCATCGGCGGCCTCGGCCTTATTTTCTATACCACAACGCTACAATATCGCGCCTCAGTGCATAACCAGGCAACAGCTATAGCCCTCTCAACAGCACATACGCTTGAGACAGCCCAGGCACAAGCACAGGCGACAGCTAATACACTCGCTACCGCGAACGCTAACATCTACGCCAGTGCCACAGCTCAGGCCGGAGCTACTGTCACAGCAACTGCCATCGCCACTGCCCTCGGTAATATATTGACCCAGGCCACCAGCGGAACATCCGCCCTTGATGATCCACTGAGCGATAATTCAGGCAATCATAACTGGGACAAAACTCAAAGCTCCGTTGACGGCCAATGTGTCTTTACAAGCAGTGGATACAAGGCACAGGCGGCACGACAAGGTTATTTTCAACCCTGTTTCGCCGAAGCCACCAGCTTCAGCAATTTTGCCTACCAGGTGTCAATGATCATAGACCAGGGAAAACAGGCGGGTATTGTCTTTCGCGGTAATAGCGCCAGCAACGCTTTCTATCTCTTCTATATTGGCATCAACGGCAGCTATAGCCTCGATATCTATAAAAGTAGCAGCCACGCCACAACGCTCAATAACGGATTCAGCTCCTCCATTACGACCGGCCTGAAACAAACCAACCAGCTAGCGGTAGTCGCCTACAAGAATATCCTCTACCTCTACGTCAATCAGCAATTTATTACCAGCGTGACCGATAGCACCCTCAACTCCGGTAAGATCGGTGTGGCTGCCCTCGATTCCAAAAATCCCACCGCGGCAGCATTCACGAACGCCCGGGTATGGAATATCACATCCAGCAATGTGCTCACTCCAACCGCCTCCAACACCCCCACTCCCACCCCCACCTCTTCAAGTACACCATAACCTCGTCTCGTAGGGGCGGGTGTGGCAGGGATGAGGGGTGGGGACGCTTGCGTCGCCCCCGTCCCACGCTGCCCTCAAGAGATAAAACTGACCCCCAGCAACCACCCATCTTGAAAAAACCAGAGTAGCAAACTTAGCGTAGATAAGATAAACTAATGAACGCGACGTGCAACTTTTTCGCCGCAGGCGGCTCACAACCACTTGTGAAGGTGCGGCTGTGGCAGACGGCGTCTGCCACAGCCGCACCTTCACAAAAAAAAATAACGCGAAGAGCATAGCGATGAGGCCCCGGAAAAACATGCACATTGTGTTAATGAGGATAATCCGAGACGCTCCCTCGTGGGACAGCAACGAAAGGACACCGCTATGGGCCGCTATGATATCCTGCGCCGCATCCAGCAGCTTGATCCGCAGAAAGACCACACCGAAATCTATCAATTGATGTCCGGCTACGATTTTCCCTGGGATCAAACCAGAGCCCTAGAAATCGCCTTGTACCGCACATACTGTATCCCCACTGTTTCAGCGCTGCTTGACCAGACAGGAGAATTCGCCTCTTACGCCCAGAAACGCTACGACGACACCGCGATTATCGTGGCAGAACTCACCTCCTATGGCTACGACAGCGAACGTGGGAGAGCAGCGCTGCGGCGCATGAATCGCATTCATAAACACTTCCCGATCAGCAATGACGATTACCTCTATGTCCTCTCGGTCTTCATCTATGAACCAATCCGCTGGAATGCCCGCTTCGGCTGGCGTAAAATGTGCCGGCAAGAAAAACTGGCCGCCTACTATTTTTGGCGCGAAATCGGCCGTCGTATGAACATCAAGGACATCCCGGACACCTACGCGGCATTCGAGCAATGGGCGAATCAGTACGAACGCGATCAGTTCCGCTATACAAAAAGCAATCAGCGCATCGGCGAAGCGACCCGCGATCTCTTCTTGAGCTGGTTCCCGTTGCCCAAAGCCGTGCAGAAAGCGCTCAGACCCGCCATCTACGCCCTCCTGGATGACGCTATGCTCGACGCCTTCGGTTTCCCTCATCCCCCCAGACTCCTACGCACATCGCTAACCGCCACACTCAAAGCGCGTGCCATCGCCCAGCGCTTCTTCCCACCCCGCGCTAAACCATATACCATCGAGAATACCAGGTTTCGCCTCTATCCCAAAGGATACACCCTCTCGGAAATTGGCCCATACAGCATGTTAGCAGAACTCAATAACACCCAACCAAACGAATCGTAATGGCCGATTATGCACCATAGACATTGACAAAACCACAAACCACTGGTATGCTTGTCCCAACAAAAGATACAAAGGCAAAGAACGGGACAAGTACCTC
>JBGQJX010000288.1:0-5513 GCA_041499255.1 Ktedonobacteraceae bacterium
ACCCTCTATGCCGCCCTGGCCCGGCTGGAGCGGCGCGGCTGGATTGAGGCGCTGGAAGCCGAGGACCGCCGCCGTCCGTACCGTATCATGGCTGCTGGCGAGGTCGCGCTGCGCGAACAACTCAAGACGCTGCACCAGATAGTCTCGGTTGGTCAGCAGCGCCTTGCTCTTCCCTAAGAACCAACAACAGCAGCAACGGAGTCCTGGTTTGCTCAAAGGAAAGGCAACAATCAAGCATCTTATCACCTGGATGCTCCGCCTCAAACCTCGCCACGGATGGTTTACACATCCTGGCAGCTTCGGCATCTGCGGTTCTACACCAAGCAGCACGTCGAGCGCTGCTTCTCTGATCTGATAGACTGGTGCAGGAATTGACTACGCACATAGCGCTCGAGTGCCCCTTCATCATATTCCGGCTGATCCCAATAGTAAATTTCCTCCTTTCCGGCTCGCGATCCCTCCCAAACCGAGTGCTCGTCTTTTTCCCGCACACAATTATTGCTTGCAGAGGAGCGCAAGCTTCTCCTGTCGAGGAGGATCGGCAGGAGAAATAGGAAGAAACATGGAATGGACCCCTTGACAATCGAGCATGTTCATGTTACTCTATTGTTAGTTAGTTAACCAACTTAATTCTAAGCGAGGATACTATGCATACAGCGGAGGAATTCAAGAAGGGAGAAAAAAGAGCTCGCTTGACGGAAGCTGCCGAGACTCTTTTCTATCAACAAGGCGTTCACCGCACAACTCTGGCTGATATCGCCCAGGAAGCAGAGGTTCCCCTTGGCAATATCTACTACCACTTTCGGACAAAAGAATTGCTGATCGAAGCCGTCATTGAGGCACGCCTTCGTGAGAACCAGGAGAACTTTGCCGCTTGGGAGCAAGACCCTGATCCTCGCCATCGACTTCTTTCCTTTATACGAGCTGGGCGGGCAGGTGCTGAACAGATCGCGGTCTATGGGTGCCCTTGCGGCAGTCTCAGTCAGGAGATGGGCAAGAGCGATGATCAGTTGGCCCAGAAAACTGCAGAGATCTTTCGTTGCCAGTTGGAGTGGGTCAAGCAACAATTTTGTTTGCTTGGGAAAGGTGAAGAGGCAAGTGACCTGGCTGTTGATCTAGTAGCCTGGCTGCAAGGGGCATCGTTGCTCACCAATAGTTCTCACTCGCCTGACCTTCTCAAGCGGAAGCTCGCTCGCATGGAAGACTGGTTGGCTCACGTCATTTCCTAATTCTCGGCAACTCATCACAAAGGATGCTTTTTTGCCTTCGTCCATTTGGTTCGTTAACGAACCAAATGGACGAGGGGGAGATCAAATCCAACATCTCAGAGAAAATAAAACGTTCACTAGTTGTAAGGAGAGAATGTTATGAGAAAAGTCATCTCAAAAGACGGCACCCCGATTGCCTTCGATCAGTCGGGTGAGGGACCGCCCATCATCCTGGTGGTTGGCGCATTCAACGATAGCTCCACAGGTGCCCCACTAGCTGCTCAGCTTTCAGAACACTTCACCGTTTTCAACTATGATCGCCGGGGTCGAGGCGCGAGTGGGGACACTGCTCCCTATGCCATCGAGCGTGAGATCGAAGATCTCGCAGCTCTGATCACCGAGGCTGGCGGATCGTCATCCGTGTTCGGGTATTCCTCTGGTGCTATCCTTATCCTCAAGGCGGCAGCGAGCGGCCTCGCCATTTCCAGGCTAGCGTTGTACGAGCCACCGTTCCTGGTGGACGATGGGATTGCTCAACGAGCGCAGGATGTCTCGGCGCGGCTCACCGAACTGATGTCGTCAGGGCGCCGAGGTGATGCGGTCGAACTCTACCAGACGGAGATGGTGGGCATTCCCGCTGAAATCGTTGCCCAATTGCGACACGCACCATTCAGACCGGCACTCGAAAACATTGCGCACACGCTCGTCTATGAAGCTACTATCCTGGGTGACATGTCAGTGCTGGCCGAACAACTGCCTTCCATCACGGTCCCCACGCTCGTGATAAGCGGCGGAAACAGCCAGGCGAGGATGCGCTCTGCCGCACAAACACTCGCAGATGCCCTTCCCAATGCCCAGCACCGCTCCCTGGAAGGTCAGACGCACGATATCGTTCCGGCTGTTCTGGCTCCCGTGTTGGAGGAGTTCTTCAATTCCAACGCAGCCTGAGGAACAGCCACAACCACTGGGAGCACAGCAAAATGACTGGAAACGTGTGCGTCATGCTGCCTCTGCCGTGCCGCGCACGTTCCCGCCATAAAGGCGGCGCCCAATTACGTGGCTCACGCCCGAGGGCGCCGCAGCAAACCAAGGTTTTTGGCACATCACCGTGATCACATAAAAAGATCCCTTGATCTCTTGAATGCGATGCTTTTCGATGTAGCGGATATCGAGGCACCATCGTTCATGACGTGATGTGGCTCTGAACGGGTGCGGCTTCGGTTTGTGTGGCTCTTTTGGGGGTGGCTTGATTCCATAGAGCCGACGATTCTCGGCCATGATGCGTCCGCACGTCCGTGGAGGAACAGAGATGCCTAGTTGCTCCACCTCTATTAGAAAATAGCAACATCCCCGTGACATTTGTCATGCCCACATCAGGAGAAACTTCACTTCCCATCGCTGCGAAACGCGGTTATACTCCGAAGAAAGGAGGGAAACACCATGGTACAAGCGAAAAGTACAGGGAGAAAAGACACTCTCCGGTCAGAGCTTGAAGCAAATCGCCTGGCATTTCATGCGCTGCTTGACTCGCTCTCCGGGGCAGATTTAAAGAAGAAAAGTCTTAATCCTGGCTGGACAAATAAAGAAATTCTTTTTCATATGGCTTTAGGTTTTTTCATTCTTCCCACGTTACTGCCTCTGGCTCGATTATTTGGGCGATTCCCAAAATCTTTTTCTCAACCTCTGGCGCGCTTGTCCAATAGCTGCACCATTCCTTTCAACTGGATAAATGCCCTTGGCGCTCGTCTCGGAGGGAGAATTTTTACACCCAGGTCTCTTGGGAAAACCTTTGATTGGGTTCATACTCGTCTTTTGAAGACGCTGGATTCTCTCAAAGAGAAGGAATTGGAAAGCCGTGGAATGTACGCTCCAGCACAATGGGATCCTGTTTCATTAAAAGACTATATGACGCTCGAAGACATTTTTCGTATGCCACTCCTTCACTTCACATTTCATCTGAAGCAAATAGCGCGGTAAAACAGGTCGTGATCAACATTAGCGTTCTTTTTCGCTCCGTCTTTCCTCAGAAACCTTATATCCTGGGAGACGGTTACGATTAGCGTATGCGCCCGAACTATGCGCTCCCAGGTCGAGCAATAATGCCAGGATGACCCAGAGCCAGCCCCAACCGGTCACACCTCCATAGATATAATAGACGAGGACATAGGCCAGAGTGGTAATCGGCAAGAAGATGATCCCGAGCAGTGGCAGCAGCCAGCCCCCCTGGAATGCGCGGTTCACCAATGGGGTAGATAGCCAGACGACAAGCAATGCCACGCGGGCGAAGAGAGCAATTATACAACCCATGATGGATACCTCCTATATTCTTGTCGCGCTGTTGCGCACGCCTCTCGGTGCCGGAATCGCTTGCTGCTCAGTCGGTGTCGCCTGCGACATCACCCAGCCTCTTTCATGCTACGTTCCTTCTGTAGGCTCTCCATCGGAGTGATACGAAAGACCGGGTGACGCGGCACCTCAAGTTCAAAAGCCTCCAGGGGCGAGTTTTTCGTGGCATCGAAGTAGGGTCCAACCTGAGCGCCATTCAAGAGGTACTGTTTGAGAACAGGAGCCGCCTCCTGTGCTGGCAGTTCAGTCACGGAGATCGCCTCAGAACGGCGACCACGGCTGAGCGTCGCCGTCCCTGCTGCACGGATGTTGCGTACCCACTGGACCACGCCATAAGGCGCGACCAGAAAGCGCTGACCGTCCTGCTCAACGAGGATCACCGGAACAGTATGAGGCTGACCACTTGTGCGACCGCGTACGGTCAGCAGCGATGTTGTTCCCATGTTGACGCCAGCCCGCAGAAGCGTCATGATTAGTGTGTCTCTCATGCGAGTAGCAAAATTGACTTGATATGTTTTAGCCATGTTTCATACCTCCTCCTCAATAAGGATGTACACGTGAGCATGAAATGGGCGGAATTGTTCCCAGTATGCGGGTGGCCCACTCTCGTTTGAGGTGACCAGCCACCCGGCCTCATTTCACTTCGAGGAGATCATGCCACGCGCACGTCACACCTGTATCACATTTGTCAACTCTGGTCACTCACTCTCATCACAAACCGTTCTCGCATCAGGCAACGTCAGTAGGGGCCGATTTATCGCGCCCATCGCCGATTTATCGGCCCCGGAAATCTCCCCCATCCTCTCGTCAACGTGTGAAACCTCATCATCGTCCCCCATCCCGTCCCTCACCGATCCCGCCAATGCCCTCCCATAATCGAACAAACCCAACCAACCGGAGGCTTCCCCGGAACCAATAAATCCCTGGTAGCTGCACAATCACAACAATCATCTTGCAGACATGCATATCCTCTGCTATCATCCTCCCATCACTCACCAACTTAATGCCCATGTGGGTGATACCTCACACAAAAGGGGAACTCCCATGTCCAAACGCTTATCAGGATATGACTATAGCCAACCAGGTTACTACTTTGTCACCATCTGTACACTACAACATCGTCTGGTGTTTGGCACTATTGTGGGTGAACAGGTGTATTTGAAGGCCCCAGGACAAATCGCCCAGTCCGTGCTAGTCACGTTGCCCAGGCGTTTCGCGCATGTCAAACTGGATGAATATATCTTTATGCCCAACCATATGCACGCCATCATTGAATTGACCGACCTGGACCCGGCACACCCTGGGTACCTGGGTCCCAGAGCAGCCCTTTGGGAGATCGTCCGTGTGTTTAAGGCGGCGACATCGTACCAAATACGCCAATCTGAAGGCAAGCCATGGTTTGCATGGCAAGACGACTATTACGATTCGGTAATTCGCACAGAAGCTGCTTTACAGCAAATCCGCCAGTACATTCTCAATAATCCGCTGCATTGGAGCCAGGACAAATTATATAAGCAATATTAATCGACGAAGAATAAAATGGGGCCGATAACACTATATAACAAAATAATCCGGATAGCGATAAGAGCACGGAGGGCCGATAAATCGGCGGTGGGCGCGATAAATCGGCCCCTACAGATGTCCTGAATAATTTGTTAAAAGTCATTAGCGGTCCTTGCGGGCCTTTCCATATCCCGCACTTATATGACAAACCGGGCACTTATCCGAGAGCATCAACGCCCAGCACGAGCGCTCCAATCATATTCCATACCCCGCGCCGTCTGCCCTGCCACCTCCTCCCCAAAGAGGCGAGAGACGACGTGCAGGCTCATATCAATGCCAGCAGAGATGCCCGCCGAGGTGATGATATGCCCCTCGTCGACGATACGTGTATCCGCCAGCACTTCTACGGCAGGATACCGCTGGCGCATCGCCTCAATTCTGGCCCAGTGCGTGGTG
>JBGQJX010000289.1:0-5512 GCA_041499255.1 Ktedonobacteraceae bacterium
CGCGCCGTCTTGCAGCGCGCCGGTCACATCATCGTGCTCAAAGAAGGCAAGCTAGAAGCCGCCGGAAAGCTCGATGAACTGCTGGCGATCTCCGAAGAAATGCAGCGCCTGTGGCAAAGCGTTAACGAATCATCCTGAAATGTAGGCATCATTGTAATAATAAATCAGCGCGCCCGCGCCAATCAACCCGGCATTCGCGCCAAGCTGCGCCTGCACAATACGCGCCGACTCGCGGGGAACCTTCATCGCTCGCTCCTGGACCACGCGCAGAGCAGGTTCCATCAACATTGGACCCATCTGAATGACGCCGCCGCCGAGGATGATCATCTCGGGATTAAAGCAATGAATAATGTTGACCAGCCCGGTACCAATAGCCTCCGCCGCGTTCTGGATGATAGCTCGTGCCAGCGGCACGCCAGCCTCGGCTGCCAGGGCCACTGTCTGCGCGTCGATTTGTAGCTCTTCCTCGCCGCTATGTTCAAGCAGAGTGCGCGCGAAAGCCAATAACTCGATGCCCTCAGCCGAACGAATGGCCTCGTTGGCTGCGCGCGCAATGCCGGTGCCGGAGGCGATATACTCCAGGCAGCCAATATTGCCGCAGTTGCAGCGCTCGCCACGCCAATCAATAGTCATATGCCCCAGTTCGCCTGCTGTTCCTTTTGCCCCTTCAACGATCTTGCCATCGATAATCACGCCGCCGCCAATGCCGGTGCTGATAGTCATATACACCATATTGCTGCACCCGCGTCCTGCTCCAAACATGTATTCGCCCAGGCCCGCAGAATGGGCGTCATTTTCAATGAAAACAGGCACGTGAAAATGCTCTGTGAAGAGATCGCGTAGAGGCACCCGCCCCCAGCCAGGCAAATTGGGCGGAGCGAAAATAACACCGGTTTTGTAATCTATTGGACCTGGTGAGGCAACACCAATGCCTGCTGTCTGATTGAGCGTAGTGCCTGCCTGCTCAAGCGCCTCTTCTACAGCGGCAAATATGCGTGGCATGACGCGCTCTGGCGCTGGATCTTTCCCTGTCAGTGAGCTTACCCGTGAAAGCAAGTTTGAGCCGCGTAAGACCCCTGTCCGTATCTGTGTGCCGCCCAGGTCAACTCCAATCACCAGGGGCAGCTCATCGCTCGTATTCGTATGCATAGACTGCAAACCTACCCTATTTAACAATAATAGCCAGTATCAATGCTACTACCAGCACCAGTAGCAACATGATCAGCACCACCATCATACTGATCAACACACTGTTTCTGCGCCTGTAACGAACGCGCCTTCTCCGAGCTGGCGCCTGGACTTGCGAATGGACTCCTGTCGTTGCTCGTCGTGTTACAACCTGTGCCTTCTGGCTAGCGTGCGTGCTTCTCTCCGCAGGTATTTTCACAGGCACATCGAGCGGCTGACTTCTTATTACCAACCTCTCTCCCTGAGTGGCAACGTGCTCTCCATGCGCGGTAGGCCCTGCCATCTCCATTGACACCGTGTTGTAAGACTGCAATACTTCCTCTTCTGCTGACTGGTAATGAAACGTGAGGGCATTTATATAAGCCTGGGCCAGTTCGTTCGCTGTTTGATAGCGGCGCTGTGGCGATTTATCCAATACCCGCAAAATGACACCCTCGATTGCGGGCGGAACAGCAGGATTGACGTGGGAAGGCGGTGTAGGAAATTCTTGCAGTTGTTTCAAATAGCAAGCTATAGGCGTTTCGCCGCTAAAGGGCAACTGCCCCGTCACCATCTGGTAGAGCAATATACCCAGCGCATACAGGTCGCTACTGACAGTAGCCGGCCCCTTCGCCAGTTCAGGCGCCATGTATTCTGGCGTGCCAAGCAAAATGCCCATCTGGGTAACAGTGCTGCCCCCATCGAGCTGCTTGGCCAGCCCAAAATCCGCCAGGTAAGCATAGTGGTCATCGCGCATAAGGATGTTTGACGGCTTAATGTCGCGATGGATAATCCCTTGCTCATGCGCGTAATTGAGCGCGCCGGCAATCTGCTCAAGCAAAATCCCTGCATCTTCCAGAGTGAGCGGGCCTCGAGTAAGTTGCTCGCGTAACGTGCCATGTGCGATGTAGGGCATTACCAGGTAGTGCCAGTTTTCATGCTCCCCGTAATCTAAAGCAGGTAGGATATGAGGATGGTGCAACGTAGTGATCGCCTCGGCCTCGCGCCGAAAACGCTCAATGTAGTCGGCGTGTCTACTACTGACTATTTTGACAGCCACTTCACGATCAACCCGTACATCATCGGCAAGGTAAATCTCTGACATTCCACCACTACCCAGTTGCTCTCTGAGGCGATAGTGTCCTATTCTTATTCCTGCTAACCCGGGCATGTTTCTTTCGTTTCTTGAGGCATAGCATACTAATGCGGACAATACAGGATGGGCGTTCTTAGGAAGTATATGCATTTGCATCAGCTCATGTCAATGCATGAAAATGTGGAGGTAGGCCTAGCTCGTGCCCTGTCGCCTGTAATATTGCCCAAACAAATTAATCCTCGTGCTTATGCTTGTTTTTATGCCCATCACTATCACCTTGTCCGTTTCCCGTTGGCTGATTAAAGTTATCATTCATGTTTGTATTCAGATTTTTTGTACTGGCTGGCTTAAAGGATGCCCCAATTCGTGGTTGTGCCACGAATTCGGTACTCGCTCCTTGCGCCAGGGATCCATGTAATGCCACGCCATTGGGATGGAAGCTTAAACTGAAACCTAATGCCAGAGGTACTATGAGCAGGAAGAAGACAGCGGCTAATACAAAACTTGCCTGGTAAATGCGTCGATGCGGCCTGCCCACCGGAGCTACTGGTATCACACGTAAAGTAGGAGCAGCAAGCTCTACCCCATCGAAAGCATTGTATAGTGACGTTGCCTCTGCCTTTTCCGCAGCATGTAACGCTTTGCTATAAATTTCTGCCATCTCCGTCGCTGTCTTAAAACGATCTTGCGGTCTCTTCGCCAATGCGCGTAAGATAACCGCCTCGACTTGCAAAGAAATAGCAGGGTTGAGGTGAGATGGCGGCGTGGGTAGCTCCGCGATATGTTTGCAATATATTGATAGGGATGTGCTGCCCTTAAAGGGCACTCTTCCGGTCAGCATTTGATACAGCAGGACACCAAGAGCATAAATATCACTGCTCATTGTGGCAGGCGCCTCCGCTAATTCTGGAGCCATGTATTCAGGTGTTCCTATCAAGCTGCCTGTTTGAGTGAGGCCAACACACTCATCTACCCCTATAGCCAGCCCAAAATCCGCGAGATATGCGTGGTATCCATGCTCCCTGGCTTTGAGCAAAATATTTGAAGCCTTAATATCGCGATGGAGTATGCCGCGGTCGTGCGCAAACTGCAATGACGACGCAACCTGTTTCAGAATGTCTCCTGCTTCTTCCTGGCTGAGTGGACCCTTGTCCAGGTGTTCAAGTAAGTTCCCATCGCCGGCGTAGGGCATCACGTAATAGTGCCAGCTATCATACTCTCCATCATCAATGATTGGCAAAATATGCGTATGCTTCAGCGTCTTTAGCGCGGCTATTTCGTGTTGAAAACGTGCAACGTATTCGGGATTATCGCCATCTACCACTTTAATCACCACAGTGCGTTGCTGCTCGTCGTGAGCGAGATACACAGAGGACATGCCGCCTTTTGCTAGACGAAATTGAATGGTATAACGGTTTAGCGTTGTTTTTTCTAGTTCGGACATAGTACTCGACTTTTCTTCTACTCATTACATAGTTATATATCTTCTGAGTGAATACACGATTCTTCAGCGCTTTTGGTGTCAGGCAGGCACTGCCCTCCGCTCTGAACGCTGCGCCTCCCGTTCCCGCGTCGTATAGGCGGAGAAACGAAAATCACATCCCCATTCAAGCGCATTATACGCAATATTCCCGTATCCATCAACAATCAGCATGAGCGAGTCCCCTGTGTTTTTCTTCTATGATACAATTTCATGGATTGAATACGCATGAAAGGAATATTCGCGATGTCAGATCGCCTCGTTTACTCAACTGACGGAGGAAGAATCGATACCTGTCCGCGCTGCGGATTGCCCTATAAACAATGTCGCTGCGATCAATCATCAGCGGGACATAGGAGCACCTTGCCCAAAAAAAGCGACGGCATCGTTCGTATCATGCGCGATCGTAAGCATCGCGGCGGCAAAACAGTCACTGTAATCACCGGCATCCCCGCCTCAAACGAAACTATCACCTCCCTGGCACAACAGCTCAAGAAACTCTGCGGCTCCGGCGGCGCCGTAAAAGACGGCGTCATCGAAATCCAGGGCGACCACTGCGACAAAGTGCAGGCCAGACTGACCGAGCTTGGCTATAAAGTGAAACGTGCCGGGGGGTAACAACTCTGGCCTACTCTGAGGCCTGAACTACGCCGCGATCTCGCTGAGTTCCCCCATACGAACAACAACGTGCTCCTGAGCAAGATGTGTGAGATCTTCAGGGTGTTCAGGCTGGCCCTTTGCATCCAGTGTGACATGCAAGAGCTGCTGATACGTTGGAGTGCTTTGCAGAATCTGGAGCAGGATTTTCGCCGCCATTTCGGTATCTGTAAAAGTTTCTCCCCGGGCTTTCAAAGCGTGTCCTTGTAGAGAGACAATAACCGGGGCGCCACCGCGTAGATTTTTCCACCATGTCCGATCCTTCTGGCTGATCACCAGCAGGTTCTCTCCGTCACGCACATAGGAAACCGGAAAGCTGTATCTTTTGCCACTCTTGCGTCCCGTAATGGTGATCAGCATCGTGTTCTTATCGAACAGGCTATGGAGCGGCGAACGCAAAAGCGCGATTACGAGAGGATTGTAAAGTTTCTGCCAATTCATATAAGTTCCCTCCTTGTGGTCAATCTTTCATCCCTGGCATGTGACCCCAAAAGCCTTCTTCTCCACTATGGATGGTAGCGCTCTGACCTCACATATCCTTCACAATAGCTGCGCTTGCCCTTACAACCCTATCACAAAATCAAATGCCTCATTGCTCTAGCATGAGAATAGTGATAAGAGCAATGAGGCATTCAGTGGTTTCCGAACAGAAGAGGCAACCCGCGCTTCTATTCAAGCATACTACACAGTTCACAAAGGAACTGCAACGAACCGCCCAAATACCACGAAAGCTGCCAATGCCAGGAGTACAACGTTGAACCAGATTCTGGAGAACTCCCCGCGCCGCCCGTGGACAATCATCGCTCCCACCATCGTCAACACTAAACCAATCGCAGCCACCGGCGTTAACCACGACCAGATGCCCGTTACGGCAGGGAGAATTAGCCCAATTGCTCCCAGTATTTCTAAAATGCCAATCAGCCTTACATTCCAGGGTGCCAGGTCATTCACCCATCCCATGTTGGCAGCCAGCCTTTTTATTGGCTGCGTAGACTTCATGATGCCAGCCGCCGCAAACGCCAGAGCCAGTAAAATTTGCACAACCCAAAGTGCTATATTCATCGTTCGTTTCTCCTCAAAAATCCTGGGTGACACTCTTCATCGTTGCTTTA
>JBGQJX010000290.1:0-5508 GCA_041499255.1 Ktedonobacteraceae bacterium
AACCTTCGGATAAGTTTGTCGAGGCCAACTTTACGCACCAGGGAGCAATCCTGCGTGTAGGGGTTTAGCCGTTCCCATTCAAAACGGCTCCGCTGCGGCGGCGGGCTATTCCTCCCCGCCTTGAAAGGACGGTGCTTCCTAGCCCGATCTCTGTGATAAGTTTTGCCAGGCTCACAACTCAGCATCTCTTTCCTGCACGCGTTCTATCTGAGCACCCAGCTTGCGCAGCTTCATATCCAGTATTTCATATCCTCGCTCGATATGTTCAATACCGTACATTTCTGACGTGCCATCAGCACATAAAGCCGCCAGAATATAGGAGCAGCCCGCACGAATATCAGGGATATCCAGTCGTGTCGCCTTGAGAGGTGACGGCCCTCGTACAAGACAACTATGGACATATTGCTTTTCACGGAAGCGGCATTGAACCTCTCCCAGGCACTTGGTATACAGCCCGATATGCGCGCCCATTTCTTGCAGCGTCTGTGTATAACCAAAACGATCCTCGTAGATCGTCTCATGGACTACTGACATACCATTTGCCTGCGTCAATAGTACCGTAAAAGGCTGCTGCCAGTCAGTCATAAAGCCTGGGTGGACATCGGTCTCCAGGGCAATAGCAGGAGGAGGTGGACCATCGCCAAGAAAGCGAATACCATAGTCGTCAACTTCAAAGCGCAATTGCATCTTCGAGAGGGTATTCAAGAACGTGAGGAGCGTGTCCTGTTGAGCGCCGCGCAGGTAAACATCACCTTTTGTCAGATAGGCCGCAATAGCCAGGGAAACGGCTTCGTTCCGATCGCTCAAAAGCGTGTGGCTGGCGGCATGCAATCGATCCACGCCATCAATCACGATACGCCGATCAACCTTGATTTCGATAATCGCGCCCATTTTTTGTAGAAACTTGATCAAGTCGATGATTTCTGGCTCAAGCGCCGCATTATGAATGATAGTGACGCCTTTGGCAAGCGAAGCGGTAATGAGAAAGTTCTCGGTGGCCATCACGCTGGGAAAGGGCAGATTTATAGTAGCCCCGTGTAGCTGCCCGGGAGCGCTGAAACGATAACGCCCGTCCTGTTCCACGACTTCTGCGCCCATCTTTTTCAAACCATCGAGGTGAAAGTCCAGCGGGCGCAAACCGATGCGATCTCCCCCGGGCATGGGTATGTCGGCCTCGCCACAGCGATGGAGTAATGGCCCCACGCTGATGATCGCCATGCGATTAAGGCCGCCGACTTTTGTTTCAACAAACGAACATTTGATACGCGGCGTGACTATGGAGAGCGTATGATCTGTCAATGCTATTTCGGAGCCCATAGCGCAGCAGAGTGCCAGTGTTAGTTCAAAATCGCCTATCAAGGGGATATTGCGCAGTGTGCAGGGTTCATTGGTGAGCAATGAGGCTATCATCAATTTGGTTACAGCATTTTTGGCGCCGCTGATTTGTACTTCACCATGTAAAGGGGTGCCACCTTTGATAAGATAATGGGGATTAGTGTTGTTTACTATATTCATTTTGTGGGTTTTCCTTAGTCTAAATAAAGAACGGCCTCATCCTCGCAGCCTGCCGCGGCAAGAGAATAAGAGGTATGTGGGGCGCCTCGAGGTCTCCGCGCGACACCCCTCGCAGAGAGCTATGGCTCCCTGCGCCCCCCTATATTTCAATAGCTGTGGGAGTTTCCGGGAGCCTCCCATAACCAACGAATGGCCCTGATGCGCGAAGGGGACGAAGTGACGTGCTCCTTCGGGCGCCGCGTGACGTCTCGCCTTATATGCGGGACACCAGGAGGACCTGCGGACTCCCCCTGTTCCGTGGCATCAAGCAGGTCAAGCAACTGGTTCACACTCTGAGCAACGCCTTCTACCATAAGATATCCCGTTGGCTTTACCGCATCTCCCACCAGGTACAGGCCCTGTATCGCTGTCTCAGGCGCAACATCCTCTCCCTGCGCAACACGATTGACGGGCCACTCACCGCGGTACGCGCTCATTGTGAGGATACGACAGTGCTTCTCAAATAACTCGCCGAATAACATGCGCAAATCGGCCAACGCCAGCGCTTTTTCCTCTTCGATATTCTCGCTCTGTATCACCTGGTGGCTGATCAAGAGATGTTTCCCCGGCGGTGCAAGCCGCGGGTCACAGTTGGTTGGCTGCACTATGCCAGCGATACGCTTTGTATCCAGGCAATACATAATGCCTTTATGAGGAATGAACGAAATATCACTCAGGATATGTACCTTGAGTCCTTGAGCCCCACAAAGGCTCGCCTCTCCCCCGCTATGTGCACTGTTGGGGATAGCCCCCAAGACATTCACAAGAGACGGCTCTTCTCGCTGTTTTAGCACCTGGGCCTGTGTTAACTGCCGGTTGTTTAAAAGCGCATTCGTTGCGCGTGGACCAATATCACTGACTACGATTGGCGCGTACAGCAACGACTCTTCACCATTTGCTTTGTCGCGGACACGTACGCCGTTTACGTGACCATCAACAGTAAGAATCTCCAGGACATCATGGCGCAGGCAAAGTTCTGCTCCGCGCTCAAGAAGGCACTGCTCCAGCTCGCCTGTCAAGGCTGCACAGCCACCCTCCACAATACCAGGAGCCCCATGCAGGAACATATTTTTAGTGGTATTGATGACTTCCGCCGTTGTTACCTGGTGCAATTCAAGGCTGAGAGCGAAACGCGAGATGCGTTCAAAAAATGCTGTCAACTCCCGGTTGCGGTCGACGTCAATATATCGCGCCAACCAGACATCAAAGGGAAGATCGCGTTCTTCCTGGGGAAGATGACGAATAAAAATCAGATACCCGATACGCGTGAACCAGAAGAATTGGCGTGGGCCGAGGAACTTGAACGTGCTCAATAAGCCGCGAGAGCGATATTGCTTGCCGCGAACATGAAAGGAGCCAAAGACATCAGCGTCAAAAAAGTGATGAGGTATGCGCAGGCGACGCAGCATTCCAGCTAATACGCCGCTACTACCAAAGGGCGCCATGTGTACAGCGCCCGTGCTAATCTGTACTCCCTGAAACGTTTTTGCCGTGAAACGTCCGCCACAATGTGGCAATCTCTCTAAGACGATCACCCGCATATTCCTCTGCAATAGTTGAGCAGCACTGAGCAGACCACCTAGCCCCGCGCCAATGACAATCGCGTCATACGCCTGTTCTTGCATAAATCCATCTCTCGAAATATCGATCGATAAAAACGGACATAGCACCTGCAAAGGCTGCCGCCACATCTACTTCTGTCCAAAGCGACATGCGGCAGCGCCCTTCAAAGATGCTATGTCCGCGTCCAGTGTAAACCAGGCTAGTTATTATTTATTCTCCCCCATCAGGCCGCGTAAGAGGCTATTGCATTCAGCCAGAGTGTTGAGAAGGTTCTGGTGCATTTGGAAGACCTTGTTCAGTTCGCGAGCCCTGCGCGCAAGTTTCGTCACATATTCAATGTCGCGTGGGTTATTTTGAACATCTTCCATAAGCTGGATCAACTCAGCCCAGGAGAGCGCTTCACGGCTGCGCGCCACCTCAGATATGGTGCTATCCATCCGGTCAGAGACACGGCGAACTCCCACGCGCAGTTGATTAGCTGCCTGGGCAACCTCTGTTTCATGATTACGGACAGCCTCCTGGGTTGCGTTCAACTGCTCCTGCAAGGACATGACTTGCCCATCAAGTGTTGAAAGCGCCGCCATTAAGGGGGCTATATCTGGGATTGTCGGCTGAGGAATACTGGTAAGGCTATTAAAAGTGATGCCCAAATCCTGTAATGGGGTTGATGAAACCGGTGATGCTGGTGATAAAGGGGTCTGCGCGGCCACAGGACTTGCCGCTTCGAGCACTACAGGCGCGGCAGCAACTACAGCAGGAGCAGGTGATGATGACACCTCTTCTGCGGCTGGCTTTGCCGGCTCAGACGGATTGACAGGTAACTCCGCAACTTCCGCGGAACCACCTTCCATTGATTTCGTGCTAAAATCGTCGCCAGTTGCTGCAGTCGCCAATTGATCCTCCTGTGTACGATAGGTCAGTTCTTGATTGGGATTGAACTGTACCGCTATTGTCGGCATTTCGGAAACATTGTCAGCCGGGGTAGAAGCAGTAGCGGAGGAACCGAAGCCCCTGAAGATCAACTCATGTTCCCCAATACCTACATGGTCATCCTCCCGCAGCACATGCGCTGCCATCTCATCGAGTTGCTGCCCATTGACAAACGTACCATTGGCGCTGCGCTCATCATGCAAGATATATTCTCCATTCTCGTAGGCTATGGTGGCATGACGACGTGAGGTCAGTTTGTCTTTTGAGAGCAAAATATCGCTATTTGGGGCACGGCCAATAGAAATTTCGGGCTTCTCGAGCACATATTCCTGTAGGACTTCACCATTGTCAGCGCGCAAGATAAGCCTGGCAGGATGTTCAATCGTTGCCGCTGCTACAGAGGTTGCCTGGCTCGCGCTTTGTGTTGCATTCGGCCCAAAAGTGGTCGGCGGCTCAAAACCACTACTCGCGATGGTGGGGGCGGCTGAATCAGCCCAATTTGTACCAGAAGAGACAGGCGTAGAACCCTGATCCTGTACCGGCGACGCCCAGCCATCCTGGGCCGGAATTGTGGCTTCGCCAACCACAGGCTGGGCCTGCGGTTGAGAAGAGGGAGTCAAGCGATTGCCACAATTCAAGCAAAAATTATCACCAGGCCGAGTCTCGGCGCCACAGTAGGGGCATGTACTAGCCATCATAAAAGTTCCTCCCTGTTAGGGTACGTCGCACCATGTGCAAACATACTAACGAAAAAACTGTTGCCATTATATCAGAAAAAAGCAGTAAGAGTCGAGTCTCTATGCAACAGGCACCCATTCGACTTTGGGCTGCAATGTATCAAAAAATTGTTTGAGAGCAGTCTCACTCCCTCTCATTGAAAAAACGACATTGGTATCCTCCTTAGCGCCTGTGCACAATAGTACCGGGACCTGTGTCGGGCTAGGAGTTATACCAGGTGTACCAGTAGTCGGTGTTGACGTACCTTTTGGTGAAGTACACTGAAAATCACGGCTATTTGTGCGCATTGGCGCCTCCGATAGGCTCAACGGGCTACCATCGGGCAGCAGGTACCCAATAATGAAATTGCCACCAAAGATAGGATCGTGCACAGTCCCTGAAACGCTCACCAGGCATGTCTTCGTCGGCAGCGTTGCTGGCAAAAAAACGGTGAAACCAAGATTTGGCTCGACCTGAGACCAGTCAGTGATAGTGGTTGGTGACGAAGGTGTGGGGCTTGGGGTAGCTGTTGCCGTCGCAGTGCCGCCTGTTGTAGCAGTGGCAGTTGCGCCAGGAGTACTGCTCGACGTCGCTGAGGCCGAGGCTATCGCGGTAGCTGTCGCAGTGATTGTAGCCGTAGGGGTACCGCTAGCAGGTGTGACAGTCACAGGAGCATGTTCATCGCGAAAAACGATGAATGGTTTATTACACCAATGTAGTTTTGTTAATGCTACCAGAGACGGC
>JBGQJX010000291.1:0-5506 GCA_041499255.1 Ktedonobacteraceae bacterium
ACGCACTCCAACTCGCCTGGGCATCCAGGGTATTCCTACCTTTATCATCTTTAAGGGCGGCGAGGAAGTTGGGCGCGTAGTTGGTGCGGACCGTGTTCGGTTGAAGAGAGAGATTGATCGCGTCGCAAGCAAATAACGATAGCAATCTCTTCGCTTTAAAGAAAAATAGCGCATGTGACTGAGATAGGCAGTCATCGTGCGCTATTTTCCTGATACGCGTCAAATCTCTCGACTGCTCGTATCATTTGTGATATATTTTCTCCGGTGCTTTTTTTAACTATTTCAATTACTGTTGTCTGGACATAAGGGAAACCGCATATGCCAACGTTAGAACGATCAAATCCGCTTCCACTGTATTACCAATTGAAAGAAGTGCTAAAACAACAAATCCGTTCAGGACATCTTGCGCCTCATACCGCCATACCGTCCGAGCCGGAACTTGTCTCAAGCTACCAGGTGAGTCGAGCCACCGTGCGGCAAGCTCTTTCAGAACTTGTACATGAAGGCCTGCTCTATCGGCAGCATGGCAAGGGTACCTTTGTCTGCGAGCCGCGCGTTCAACAGAGCGTAAGTGAACTGACCAGCCTTACTGAAGAGATTCGGCGTCAAGGGAAACACCCCTCTGGTTTGCTCTTTGTAAGTGAGCTTGTACGTGGGTCTGAAACGGTGCGCGAACAACTTGCCTTGGTAGATATCGAACAGGTAATACGTCTCGAGCGCCTGCGTACAGCAGACGGGAGCCCCATCGCCTATGAAATCGACTATTTGCCCTACCCTCGTGCAGCCAGTGTTTACCAGCGGGCAAAAGAGGTATCGGATGGTTCACTTTACAGCCTTATGATATCTGAGGGACTGAATCCCTATATCGTTGAGCAAAACATCAAAGCTGGTCTCGCTTCAGCCCGTGAAGCCGAAGTTTTACACATCTCGCCCGGAGAGCCGGGATTGCGTTGTACTTCTACTACCTTTGATCTGACAGGCTCACCAATCGCATATACCGAAACGTTTTTTCCAGGTACCCTGTTTGATTTTCATGTGACTTTACGCGTCGCAAAGTAAGATAATGGCGATGACCAGGACCTTGCTCCTGTGGAGGTCTTCCCCGGTGCTTGAATCGTTCAGAATGGTACCAGAAAATACTAGTCGAAGCACCCTGCACATGCTATACTAGCCAGAGGCTCTCAGCTCATTTTTCGAGCAGAAAATATTCTTGGACTGCACAGGTACATGTGCTTATGAAATATGAAACAGAATTGAGGAGAATCTTTGAAACATATGGATGAGATACAAGAGGAAGAAACGAACCATACGAACGGAACCTTGCCACAGGCGAGTAATCCTGAAGAGCAAGCATGGACAGACAAGGGCAATACAGCGGCTCAACACGGCGACTTCGAAAGTGCGGCGGAAGCTTTTGAGCAAGCTGTCTTAATCAGCCCCGATGACGCCAGGGCGCGTTACAATTTAGCGCTCGCTCAGCAATATCTTGAAGATTCTGAATTAGCCATCGCTGGCTATCGTAGGGCTATTGACCTTGATCCACAATTGATCGATGCGTATATCAACCTTGGCAATCTCTACGGTGAATTGGGCCTGCATGAGGACTCGTTAGAGACGTTTCAGCAAGCGCTAGAACTGAATCCTGAGAGTGATGAATTGTATCTCAGCGTTGGAGATGGCTATCGAACTCAAAACTTGTACCAGGATGCAATTCAGGCCTATCGCCAGGCTCTCATTCTGAACCCTGAGAATACGAATGCTGCCGATAACTTGCGAGATGTACGTGAACGTGTCAATGACCAGATGCGCCGTCTGATAGAACAGGAGCGGCGCATCGATGAAGACCCAAGTGATGCCTCTCGTTATGCCGAATTGGTAAGCCTATATCTCGATATGCGCCGTTATGATGAGGCTCTTTCAGTTGCCAACCAGATGCTGGCCCTTGATCCCTCTGGCCGTACTGGCTATGATATGCTCGCTTCTGTCTATGAGCAGATGGGTGAGCGTGATCAGGCCGCTGAAACCTATGCACGGATCGTTGAACTGGCACCCGATGACGCAGAAGCCTGGGAACACTTTGGTACGTGGCGTGCCCTTCAAGGTAATAGCAGTGATGCAATACGCGCTTATAACCGTTCGCTAGAACTTGAACCGGATCGTATCAGCGCTCGTTTCAGCCTGGCGGAGACATATCTTGAAGCTGAACAGTACGATGAAGCTATGAAAACGTATCAAGATCTGGTTCTGCAAACTGAGGAATTGCAGAGCGATGATCTCGCTGCCGCCTATGCAGGCCTTGCCGACACGTACAACTCGCTTGGACGTTATGATGACGCAATCGAAACATGTAAAACGTTATTGGAACAATTTGAGGACGATGCAGAGGGCTATTACCAGCTTGCTACCGCCTACGATGCCCTTCATCGCTATGATGAAGCAATTGATAACTATCAAAATGCCATCGACAGCGATCCCCTCAACGCCGATTATTATAACGATCTCGCTGATACCCTCCGCGAAGTCAAACGCTACAATGAGGCCCTTGAAGCAGCCCAACAGGCTATAGCCATGGATCCATCGCTTATCATCGCCTATGAAACTCTCGCGCAAATCTACGATGAGATGGGCCAACCAGATGAGGCGGCTGCCGCCAGAGAACAAGCCAACGCTCTTCATCTGGTCACTGATTAAGTTAGCAGTAGCACAGTGAAAAGAGCTGGTACCTTCGTAAGTACCAGCTCTTTTCACTTTCTGATAATACCTACCCTTGCTTCTCTTCCACTGTATCAGCAAATAGCTTCAAGTCATCCAGGCGTTGTTGTAAATGGTCATAAAGCAGGTCGCGATTAAGCGTACTGGGATCGTGTACCAGGGAGTCACGCAGGTTCGTCAGAACTTCCAGGCGATACGCCAGCTCCTGTGGAATGATCTTTTGCGCAGCCACAATGCTCAGGAGCTCGTGATAGCCCTCGGGATGGCGTAATCCAAAGGAGGCTACCAGCGTCCCGCAGATTTGCAGACAGGCCTCGATAGCCAGTTGCAGGTATCGTTCTGCCAGCCCGTAAACGCGGTAATCCGTGATAAACTCTTCGCGCTTTGTTTCTCCCAAACTGTGGAGAATCGTTAGCGCCTCGCGCAGTTGTTTCATGTGCCGCTCGATCAGTTCTTTATCGATTGGTAACACCTGCCCATAGAGCCGGCGGCTCAAAGCCTGGTTCTGAATCTCATCATATTTCTTGAAATCCAGGTAATCCATTACAGCCTTCGTCTCAAACATCACACGCTGCTTATCATCTCGGCTGAACAAGATCTGCCCATACTTGATTACCTGCAACTTGAGTAGCAGGGAAGCCTGGTTCAAAATCACCACGTCGATGCTATCAGACTCCAGCCGCTTGGCCAGTTCGCTAAAGAAGTACAACTGGTAGTCAAGGAATTGATCTGACTTAATCTGATCCATCAGTAAAATAGCGATATCCACATCGCTGAGGTGTCCAAACGAGGTACGATTGGCGAGAGAACCAGCAAGATAGGCAGCATTGACAGGGCTTTGTGTGAAGAGTTTGTTGAGGCGAGATTGCTTTTCGAATAGGTTCATCCACAAACTCCAAGGGAAAGGCTCTGCCGGAAAATATTTCTATGTTAGAAACTTTTCCTTAGACCTTCCCTAGCGATGTATAAGGAACAACCATTATGTACAACTATAACATATAATACGTTAACCTTCTACCCACTCTTCACCGTCGGTAGCAACCTCTTTTTTCCAGATAGGGACGGTTGTCTTAAGTGTGTCAATAATATAACGGCATGACTCAAAGGCTTCTGCCCGGTGGGGTGCTGCCACTACGATAATCACGCTCGCTTCGCCGATCTCCAGGCGGCCAAAGCGGTGAGCCACAGCCACGTGTTCTACTCCCCACCGTTGTTCAGCCTCGGCTACTATCGCGCGAATCTGTTCTTTCGCCATTTCGATATAGGCATCGTATTCGAGATAGCGCACCTGCTTGCCCCGTGCATTGTCACGCACTACTCCCTCGAAGATGACGATACCTCCCACACTTGCCTGCGTAACAGCTTCTGCCAGGGCATTTCTGTCAAGAGGTTCACGTGTAAGTTGGATGATCGGTTCCATAACAATCACTTCTCCTGCTTGCTACCACCGCCCATAGGGGGAATAAATACCAGCTCGTCGTCCTCATGTAATACCGTCTCTGCCCCTACATAGCCTCGATTGACTGCACACACCGAGCGTTCCATTACAAGCTGTATACGTGGAAAGCGCGCCAATAGCTGCGCGCGAACGTCAGCAACCGTCGCACCGTCTTGCACCGTCAGTATCTCCTCGCTCAACTCCGTAATCTCACGGAGAGAAGCAAAATAGCGAATATGTATCTTCATGTCAAAAGTATAGCATAAATGAGTGGAACGCGCCCTTTCCTGTCCATTAACAGCAGCCAGAGCCTCAAAAGAGAGCACAAAGCATTCATATCATAGCTACAGTATGCGTTAGACCCATCAAGCCCGATCATCTTGATAATGTTGCATCACGGTCGTGTGGCCCATTGCTTTATCACCTGGCCAACGTGCTTTCGCTCTTAACAGCTTCTCAATATACGGAGTCACTCCCCAAAATGCTTTCAACTCTTCATATTCCTGCCAATACTTTTTATCTCCCCCGCTCGTCCGTTTTACAGCCCGAATCATCAGGTTTCTATCGGTATGCTCCGTTGAGATAAACTCAATCACCTCAGTTTTATAGCCCATCATTTGCAGTACCAGAGCCCTGAATGTATCGGTTAGAATATCCGTCATCCGCTTTTTCAATATGCCGTGCCGCAATACAGGTTTAAATGGAGCCACCGCGTGAACCTGTTCGTGCAGTTCATGGTGACAGCAAGGCGCACACAGGATCAGGCGCGCATTCCCCAGTATACCCTGTACAAGGGCCTCATCCGTTGCTGTATCGCAGGCATGTAAACCCAGCACTATATCAGGCGCTACTTCAGGGACATAGTCGATGATCGCTGACCGCTGAAAACATATCTTGTCGAAACCCAGTTCCCTGCTGTGCTGGTTACTTTTCTCAACCAGCATGCCATTGGTATCAATTCCCACCAGCCGTGCGGGAAGTCCTCGTACGTCGTTCAGATAGTGATACAATGCAAAACTGAGGTATGCCGAACCACATCCGCAGTCCAGGATGTTCAAAGGTGTCTTCTCGAAGCGCTCAAGTTCACCTGTATGTTCCAGCAATTTCAAAAACTCGTTAATTTGAGAAAACTTATCCTGCATCGATGGGATGACTTTTCCCTCATTGTTCATAATGCCGGTTGCCTGCAAGAATGTATCGGCTTTATCCGCCGGTAGCGGTAAATTTTTCTTTGCATCGTGCGCCAGGTCAGGGGCTCTCTCTCCCTGTGAAGCCTTCTTGCGCGTGAAGATACCCTTTCCCTCTCGGGTGACCTTGATATGTACATCTTCCAGCGCAGTCATTACTGTTACGCTA
>JBGQJX010000292.1:0-5468 GCA_041499255.1 Ktedonobacteraceae bacterium
CGTGAAGCCGGGCGTATTTTCGACAGAAGAGGACACTGTAAGCAGCGTGTGAGCCACCCACGTCAAGCAAGGTCGTCGCGCCCCGCGGTATCTTTACCCGGTTCACCACTTCACCGCCGAGGGCCATCGCCAATGATGCCAGGCCGGCATAGTGCCGCGCGAGGGCCGCGCTGGTGGTAGGGTCGCTGGCATCCTCATCGTATGGCATGCGTATCGCTTGTTTATGCTCACGCACTACTTCAGGCAGGTGATCCCAGATCGCAACGATATCCGGGCTATGGATGATATAGGGAGCAACACTGTCGGGCGAGTCGCTCGTGAGCCAGCGCTGAGCCATGCGCGTGTTGGCATACCCCCCACGACGTTGACGCAGATAGCCTGCTGAAACGAGCAACTGCAGCAAAAGCCGCAGGCCCTGTGGATTACAGTGGAGTTGTGCTGCCAGTGCTTCCAGCGAGAGGGTTCGTTTGCTCAGTGCGTCGAAAACGCCCATTTCGCACGCGGTCAGCAGTACTTTGGTGATGCCAGAGCCCAGTGGTGAGTCAAAGAGTGGCACGGGCAAAAGGTTCAGGCGTGCAAGAATTTGTTCCAGCAGTGTCAGGCGCAATGGCATTAGACAATGACTCCTATCAACCATCCACCAGCCAACATGATTGCGGTCAGCGCAGCCAGGTAAAAATGGATTTTGCGTGTCACTACAGGCTTTTTCGCGCCAAAGAAAAGAAACATTACTATGACTGCCGCGACGGTGACACACAACGTTGAGACAATAATCCAGGGAGCGGCGGGAACAATGCGCAGCAGCATTAAAAGAGCTATCAAAGCGGCCCCCGCCAATAGGAGCAGGCGGCAGGCAAGAAAGGAACCCTTCAAGCCAAGTACGACCGCAAGTGTCTTTGCTCCGTAGGCAGAATCTTCTTCCAGGTCGGTGAGAGAGTTCGCCAGGTTCAGCGCTACGCCCAACAAAAATCCGATAGGCACCAGCCAGAGCAAGAAGGGCAATACACGACCAACACCGGCAAAGGCATACAGGGGAATGAGCGGCATTGCCAGCGCAAACACAATACCGCTGAGCGGCGTTGATTTCAGGCCCAGGTTGTAGGCCTGTCCAAGGGTGAGATAGACCAGTGAGATAAACAAAGCCAGCGGATTGAGCGGGAGCAATAAAACTACCATCACGACGATCATCAAAAGGCCCACAAGGAGCGCTTCGCGAGGAGAAACAAGCCCACGAGGAATAGGTTTTTCCGGTTTACCCACGGCGTCCAGGCCACGATCGCAGTAGTCGTTGATCATAGCAATCGAAATCTGCATGGCAGTATGGGCCGCGATCACCAGCGCTATCGTGCCCCATATGGGGCGAGGCCACGCGGCCAACAAGGTGAAAACGGAGACGCCGATGATATGAATGAAGACAGGTCCGGGGTGGCTGAGCAGAAAATACCCCCAGAGCATATCGCCGGCACGGCGCTTTTTTACTGTTTCCATATACTCATCGTACGGGCAAGCGATCCATCATCGCCTTAAACCACTTAGTGCGTATTTCGGTTCCAGCGAGAGCCAATGTGATCCAAATGCCGATAATGGTTCCTCCCACCCACAACACCAGCGTGATCATTTTCATATCACCGTAGTCAATCAGGTGGACAACATATAAGATCGTCTGGGAGAGAGGATTGGCAAATGGCAGCACCTCGCGCAGGGATGGCTGCTGCCAGATAATGCTCAGAGTCGTAATCGATGCCAGAATAACAACCGTCACCAACTCAAACAGGGAAGGGCGCAACAATGAGAACTGGTTATCGCTTTGACGCCGCGAACTCATAGCAACGCGCTGCATAATGAGCATAGTCATATTGGCAGGTTCAACAACGGGGGGAAGTTCACGCAGAGCAGAGGTAACTTCCTCCAATACATAGAGCTGCCGTTGACAGGCGGCGCATCGCGCTATATGCTCCTCCAGTTCACGCACCTGGTTCATTGATAGCCTGTTATCAATATAGAGTTGTAACTGATGGTTAGCCTCTGGACAACGCATTATTCCCCTCTTGTTCTGGATAGTCTCTCTCGATCAAACATTTCCAAACGTTCTTTTAATAAATTGCGTGCTCGGAATAAATGTGTTTTAATAGTACCAATAGGCATGGTTAGAATTTCAGCCATTTCCTCATAGGTCATATCCTGGAGATGGCGTAGTACCAACACTATGCGATATTTTGCGGGCAAATTAGCGAGTTGTTCATGCACTAGAGCTTGACGAGCGTGTGAATCAATATCATCGTCGACGCGTTGCTCCTGAGTGGAAGTGGCTGATCTATCCTCCGTTTGAAGTTCAATTTGCATGGCCTGATCGCGCTTGCGCTGTTCAAGTTGTTTCAAGGCACAATTGTAAGCAATGCGATAGAGCCAGGTAGAAAAGCGAGCATCGCCACGAAATTTTGGTAGTCCCTGCCACGCGGCCAGGAATGTCTCTTGTGTGACTTCATTTGCTTCTTCATATTGTTGCAGCATGCGAAAAACAAGATTGAAGACACGCCGCTGATGTTGTTGCACCAATTGGGCAAAGGAATCCTGGTCTCCCTTTTTACTGGCAGCCACTAGATTGGCTTCTTCCTGCTCAGTAAAGGAGAGAACTGCTTTTGTCAGGGGTATTCCTAGCCCGTGAGTTGGATGCAATAGCTGTCCGCTCATACTTTCTCTTAGATAGTGCGCAAAGCGAAAATGTTTCAAGATCCGTTGTGAAACAATTTCTTCGTTGGTACCATCATATCATATATTACGCGTGACGATAGTGAGGAGTTGTGATGAGCTCAAGTTTACTGGTTGTTCTGATTGGGTGGTTGGTAGCGCTGGCTATCTTCTTTAGCTTTATAGTGCTCCTGCGCTACCTCCAGCACCGCGAACATATGGCTATGATTAGCACCGGCATGCATCCCGCAAGCCTGCGCGCGCCACGCCACAGGAACCGGGGTATGCTCCGGGCGGGCTTGATTATTGCCATGGTTGGACTGACTCTGACCATCGGCCTCTATCCCATCGGCTATATTCTCCCGCCGGTTTTCGCCAACATCCCTCTTCATATCGGCCCCTGGCTGCTTCCTGGCCTTATTCCGCTTGGCGTCGGCATCGCGCTGACCACAAGCTATTACCTGGAGCGCGATTCATCACCGGCTGATGTAGAAAGGATAGAACGGCCTGCAAGGGTCAAAGACGTCTTTGAGGATCATGATGCGGAATAGAAAGCCTATTGGTACCAATTTTAGCGATGAGGGCACCAATTTTAGCGATGGGGCATCATTGTTATGACGGCGGCGAGACTTGGGTGACCGCAAGGGTCACCCCTACTATACTACGATGCGGCTTCCAGCGCCGCTTCACGGTTGTGAAACGGGAAACGTGTATAGCGGTCACCCTGAAAACGGTGCCCCTTCGCTTAAGCGCACTTTCCAGATGTTTTCCATTGGCCAGTGCCTGGCCCATTCGTTCTCGGCTTCGGTGCGGTAGGTGCTGGTGACTCCTATAGCTGGTCGCGTTTCGATCAGGTCTTCTATGATAAAGCCGTTGCGGCGGAAGAGCCGGATCCACTCACCATAGGGCAACTGGAAATCTACCTCGTTCTCCCACTCCAGCCGCGTCATGCCAAAATAGTCGTTAAGCAGGGTTCGCTCTACCTGGTCCGTGACCGTGTTCAGGCAGAGAAATTGGATCGGCGTCGCGTTTGAGAAGGCAAAGAGTCCGCCGGGGCGCAGCAGGCGGGCAACCTCAGGCACAGTCCGTTGTGGATCGCAGAAGGTCATCGCTCCCCAATCACAGAAGACGATGTCGAAACTGGCATCCGGCAGCGGCACATCTTCGGCGCTGGCCTCAATAAGGGGAAAGTCAACGCTGGCCTCCTTCATGAGTCGGCGGGCATGAGAAAGCTGCTGTGACGAGAAATCAAGGCCAACAGGGCGCGCTCCACAACGAGCCAGTTCGATGGACCAGCGGGCCGCGCCACAGCCGAACTCCAGCACATCCTTGCCAGCCACTTCACCAAGGACATGCAATTTTGACTCTGGAATACGCCAGAGACCCCACGTCATCGCGTAGACACCCGAGAGGGCTGCGGCGTGTTGTTCTTCATAACTCTCGCTGCTGGCCTCCCACATGGCCCGGTTTTTCTGCACGTGTTCCGGCAGGTGAGGGAACTGTCTGTCAGCATCCTGGTTAATGCTCATGACTACTCCTTCGACAATATGATACGTCTCCTGACTTACCAACTACGCTTTCGAATCTATCTCAGGTCGAGTCTAGCATATCATATCACCAGGCTCGTGAAATGAGAGAGACACCCACTATAATCAGCAGGCTCAGAGGATGCCAAATTGTTCCCGCAGTTGCTGCTTGCCCAGGTCGGTGACAATGATCGCACGCGTCCCTTGTTGTTTGACCACCCAGCCTCGCTCGACACAGTGTGCCCACAGGGCTGCCCCAAGACTTCCTCCCAGATGGGGGCGGCGCTCGGTCCAGTCGGGGCAGGCAAACGCGAAGCGACGCCGTTCTCGTCGCAATGCGCTGAGATTGAGTCCGAGCTTGCCGAAAACTTCTCTCCCCCTTGACCCAAGCTCCACCTCACCGTGCATCTCTGCCGGTTCCTTGATGGCTTCAAGGGCGAGCAGGGCATCGAAAAGTGCTACACCATAGCGACCTGCAAGATGATCGTAGCAGGTGCGGGCAGCAATGAGTTGTGGTGATTTCCAGAGCCTGGCCGGAATCATCCCAGCAACAACGGTGAGCGACTCGACCAGTTGGCCCACCGATGCATCACGCAAGGTGTAGATGATTTGCCGCCCATCTCGTGTTGCACGCACCAGATCACGTTCGCGGAGCAAGGCCAAATGGTTTGAGACTTTTGACTGGGATGCGCCGGTGAGCGACTGCAATTCCGACACTGTCGCCGGACCTTCCATCAATTGCTGGAGCATGACAAGCCGCAGCGGGTCAGCCAGGGCCTGGGCAAGTGTATAGAGTTGATCGTTCCCACCCATCATCTTCTCCTGATATGTTGAAATACATCAGATTATAATGATATATTAGATACATCATATTTAACTGATATGTTACAGTATGTCCACCTCTTTGTCAAGACACAATGAATGGAGAAGAAACGATGACGTCGCCCTTCCGAACTCATTCCACTGGCCCACCACTCCAACGCCTGGGTCCGTGTTGACGGCGCCTTCGGATTATTGGTGCAAGCCTCGCCCGCCTACCGTCACCTCCTGAGGGGTATAGAACGAGCGGACTCCTGGGCAACGGACGGCCATAAAGGGCTCAATGTCCCCTACGACTGTGGCTACGCGTTTGTGGCCCACCCAGAAGCGCACCGCAGTTCGATGTCCCACCGGGCAAGCTATATAATGCATGTTGAAGATGCTCGCGATCCAAGCGATTGGAATCCTGAATGGTCGCGGCGTGGACGCGGGGTC
>JBGQJX010000293.1:0-5467 GCA_041499255.1 Ktedonobacteraceae bacterium
CTTCCTTTCATCTTGGATCATCGAGCCGAAAGATCATTTCTTGCGAGCAACTAACTCCTGGGCGATAAAACTGGCGACAGAAGCGGCTGTGCTGCCAGGGCCAAAGCCAGCGTCGTAGCCTAACTCTTTCGCGAAGGCATGTGAAATACGCGGCCCTCCAACAATCATGAGGTAGCGATCCCGCACGCATTCAGCCTCGGCCAGTTCAACGAGTTTTGTCAGATTGTGAATATGCACGTTTTTCTGCGTGACGACCTGCGAGACAAGGATTGCCTCTGCCTGCTCAGCCGCAGCGCGTCGCAATAGGGCTTCACACGATACTTGCGCCCCAAGGTTTAACGCGCGGAAAGCAGGGAAACGTTCCAGGCCATAGTTGCCTGCAAAGCCCTTAGCGTTGAAGATTGCGTCAATACCAACCGTATGGGCGTCACTTTCGATGGCCGCGCCTATAACAGTGACCCGCCGCCCCAAATCCTTTTCAATGAGACCGTTGATGGCGTAAAAATCTAATTCAGCATGAGCCAACTCATCCACCTGTATGTTTTCAGGGTCGATAGTATGTGAACACGCACCATACAAGACAAAGAACGTGAAGCGGGTATCCACGCTTTCCGCGTGAGCGACAAGTGGATTACTGATGCCCATGAGCATGGCATAGCGCCTCGCCACCTCACGCGCACGTGCGCCAAGAGGCAGGGGCAATGTGAATGAAAGTTGAACGATACCGTCGTTGGCGGTGTCACCATAGGGGCGAATCTGCATCAGCGTACACCTTTTGTGAGAACATTGCTACCTGGCAAGAACCTTCCTGCCTTGCCATATCACTGTTGTTTATTCATATAATAATTCATCCCGATGATATGTATCTTACCATTACGTTGAAAGGATGCTTGAGATGGAAGAGAAAGTCTATCGCACGGAACTGACACCGCTTAGTTTTTTAGAACGTAGTGCTTCTGTATTTCCTGATAAAACAGCCATCGTACACGGAGATCGGCGTTACACGTACCTGGAGTTTGCTGAACGGGTGCACCGATTAGCCTCACACCTGCGTCACATTGGCATGCAAAAGCACGACAGAGTAGCTTTCCTGTGCCCAAATACCCCTGCTTTGCTCGAGGCTCACTATGCTGTGCCTGCTGCTGGTGGCATCCTCGTCGCGGTGAATACACGTCTGAACTCGAACGAAATCGCCTTTATCCTGCAACATTCAGGATCGAAGTTCCTCTTCGTTGATGCTGAACTCTACCCCCTGGTCGAACCAATTGACCTCAAGGGCATACACGTGGTACGTATCGAGGATACTGGTGCTGCCGATGATCCCTATGAGGTGTTCCTGGCAGAGGGATCACCTCACCAGGTTAAGAGCTGGCTTAGTGATGAAGAAGAGACAATCTCGATTAACTACACCTCTGGTACTACCGGCAATCCAAAAGGGGTCATGTACACCTACCGTGGGGCTTACCTCAATGCGCTTGCTGAAGTCATCTCAACAAAAATGAACAGTACCAGCGTCTATTTATGGACACTTCCCATGTTTCACTGCAACGGCTGGTGTTTCACCTGGGGCGTAACTGCCGTGGGTGGCACGCATGTCTGTTTACGCAAAATTGATCCGACCCAGATCTGGGAGCTTTTTGAAAGTGAGGGGGTCACACACTTTAATGGCGCACCGACCGTGCAGATTTTCCTCGTAAATCATCCAAAGGCTCATCACCTGGATCGCCAAATTACGGTCACTATTGCAGGAGCACCCCCATCGCCTACACTTCTTGGGCAGATGAAGACGCTAAACTTCCACCCAATTCATGTCTATGGCCTGACGGAAACTTACGGGCCGTATACCATCTGCGAATGGCATGCCGAGTGGGATTACCTTCCCCAGGCCGAACAAGCGCGCCTCCTTGCTCGACAGGGCCAGGGTAACGTGACCGCTGAACGCGTGCGCGTCGTCGATACAGAAATGAATGATGTGCCCAGGGATGGACAAACAATGGGCGAGGTTGTAATGCATGGGAACAACGTTGCCAAAGGCTACTACAATAATCCCGATGCTACCGCCAAATCGTTCGAAGGTGGTTGGTTCCACTCGGGTGACATAGGAGTCTGGCATCCTGACGGATACATCGAGCTGCGTGACCGGGCAAAGGATGTGATCATCTCAGGCGGAGAAAATATCTCGACTATCGAGGTCGAGCAGGTGGTCGTACAGCACCCCGCCGTTATGGAGTGTGCCGTAGTAGCTATTCCCGATGAGCAATGGGGTGAGCGTCCCAAGGCCTTTGTTACCTTAAAGCTCGGGCAAAGTGCGACGGAAGCAGAGATCATTACATTCTGTCGCGAACGCCTCGCTCACTTCAAATGTCCCACCAGCATTGAGTTTGGCGAATTACCAAAGACTTCTACCGGTAAAGTGCAGAAGTATGTCCTACGTGATAAGGAGTGGGCTGGGAGAGCAAAACGTATCAATTGACGTAGTAATGTAAAGATAGTAATAGTCAGTACAGCTAAGCGGTCAGTCAACCGCTATAGCTGAGATGTTTACACGGTAGAGGTAGAGTAACATATCATCAGAAGTTACTCTACCTCTACCGTTTTTGCCTTATGTTCAACTTGAGGGAATCATCACTTTTAATGGAACTTATTCGAGGCTGGCTGCGTCGTCAACTATGAGATGGTAACACACCATCATTTGTTTCAACAAAGGAGTGGGACAATGACAAACATGATAAAAAACCACCAATGGGCCACTTTTTTCACAGTCAGCCTGGTAATTCTTGCTGTACTCGTAGCGGGCTGCGGAGCCGGAACAACCACATCATCTTCAGGTAGTAGCGCTCCTATGACTGCCCCTACAAATGCAAACCACCAAAAATCAGTAGCCCCTGGCGGAACTCAGCAGTACCTGATTAAATCACTCAATATTACGATGGAGGTAAAGGATACTCAGCGAGTCGCTAATGATCTACAAATCTGGATGAGCACGACTGACCCGCTTTCAACAGCGGAGAATATCAATTATGAACAGGTAGGTGATAGCCTCTACAACATTTCAATGACCTTCTCCGTCCAGGCGGCACTCTATCCACGCATAGAGAGCTACCTCAACACGTACCCGGCGCTCCATAATGGGAGGCTTATCAGCACAACCAAATCTACTCAGGATGTGTCCGGTGACTACGTGGACACACAGTCACGGCTGAAGAATCTTCGCGGAGAGCAGGAGCGGCTCCTGACTTTGCTCAGTCATGCTTCAGTACTGGGTGATATTCTGGCAATCGATCAGCGTCTCACCGATGTCGAGGGTCAAATAGAGCAGATCGAAGCTCATCTCAACCAGCTCAATGGCCAGGTATCATTCTACACCATCGCTATCAGCTTACAGCCGAGCCAGGCAGTCCTTACTCCACCTTCAGCGCCATGGAATCTTGGTAAAATATGGCAGGATGCCCTGGGCGCGGCAGTTGCATTTGCCCAGGTCCTGGCAACAGTAGTGATCTGGCTGGCCGTGTTCAGTGTGTATGTCATTCCACTGGCCCTCATCGCTTGGTTCGTGCTACGTTGGAGACGATTACACTCAGGACGACCTATGCCAGCGACTGCAACTAATACGAGTCCCCCTAATCCCGCTCCCTGACTTGTGAGAGTAGTGTGCGTTCAAGTTGTTCCAAAGAAACAGGCTTATTCAGACAAAATGTCTGAATAAGCCTGTTACGCGATAACCTCAACCTCAACCGTATGTTATACTTATGACACAAGACAGTTAACCTCACCATCTTACCATTCCATAGGAGGGCTTCTATCCATCATGGCAAATCAAACAGGGCAGTTCGATGCGATTATCATTGGCGCTGGACATAATGGACTTGTCGCGGCAGGTTACCTGGCACGTGCAGGAAAAAAAGTGGTCGTTGTGGAAAAAAGAGACCGGGTAGGCGGTGCATGTACCCTCGAAGAACCGTTTCCAGGTTTCACGATGTCGCCTTGCGCCTATGTTGTGAGCCTGCTGCGTCCAGAAATTATCCGCGATCTAGAGCTTCACCGCTACAGCTTTGAGGCCTATGTCAAAGATCCACAGATGTTTGTGCCCTACCCTGATGACAATTACCTCTTTTTCCGTGCCAGCACAGCAAAAACCGTCGAGAACATTCGCCGCTTCTCTCCGCATGATGCAGAGGCTTACCCGAAGTTTCTCCAGTTTTTTGACCGCGCCTCGGAAATTCTAAATCCTATTTTGCTAGAGGAGCCGCCATCAGTAGCTGACCTGGCAGCACGCTTCCGTGGTGAGGACGAAGATATTTACCGCTGGCTGATGTTCGGCAGCCTGTACGACATGCTTGCAGAATATTTTGAATCAGACTATCTCCGCGCGGCCTTCGCAGGTCAGGGAGTTATTGGTTCCTTTATCGGCCCCAGGACCCCTGGATCAGTCTATGTTATGTGGCATCATATGTTTGGCGAGGTCAACGGAGAACACGGCATGTGGGGTTATGTGCGAGGCGGCATGGGACGTATCAGTTTTGCCCTAGCAGCTTCCGCGGAGGCTCACGGAGCCGTCATTCGCACCAATGCTCCTGTTGAGAAAATATTGATCCATAACGGACGCGCCGAAGGCGTGCGCCTGGTGAACGGCGAAGAGTTGCGGGCAAACGCCGTCCTTTCAAACGCGGAAGCAAAGCGCACATTCCTGCAATTTTGCGCCGATGCAGAACTTGATAAGGGCTTCCTCAAGCGCATCTCACATTTCAAGACGGATAGCGCAGTGATCAAACTGAATATTGCCTTGAAGGAACTGCCAAGTTTCAAATGTCTTCCGGGCACCGCGCCAGGATTACAGCACGCGGGTTCGTGCGATATCAGTCCGACCCCTGATTGGGTGCAGGAAGCCTACGAAGGTGCCGCACGTGGTGAACTCTCGAAAAAGCCCTATATCGAAGCATACATGCAATCTGCAACTGACCCCACCGTGGCGCCGGCCGGTTACCATACGATATCGATGTTCTGCCAGTATGCCCCCTATCACCTGAAGGGACGCGCATGGTCTGATGACGTGAAAAATGAGATGGCAGACAACATCATTGCGGTCATGACCGAATTCGCCCCCAATTTCGCCGATGCTATCTTGCACCGGCAAATACTCAGTCCTCTAGATATTGAGGAGCGATACGGCATGCCAAACGGCAACATCTTCCACGGCGAAATCACACCAGATCAACTATTTTCGCTGCGACCCGCCCCTGAATGCGCTCGATATCGCACGCCCGTCGAGGGTTTATACCTCTGTGGCTCAGCAGTTCACCCGGGCGGTGGTGTCATGGGAGCGCCTGGACATAATGCAGTTAAAGCGTTGCTTAGCGATTGGGCAAAGAAGTAACCAATTTCTGTTTTCTGCCACATCACATGTAGGGGTAACGCTACCTAAGCTGTCATCGCACTTTTTTTACATGACAAAACCTTTCACAAACAC
>JBGQJX010000294.1:0-5463 GCA_041499255.1 Ktedonobacteraceae bacterium
ATGTTACTGTGAATATCCCCACTGGAGGAAAACGCGATGTTGATGCATTTTATACAAAATATGGACATAATGAGATAATTTTTAGCCAAAGAACTACGGGTGTTTACCAATACAAAAATCTATCATTTGGACATTATAAAATTGTATACGTTATTCTTGCCGATAATTTTCCAAACGCCTCAATAGAAATTGAAACACATATGGGCAAAATGGAGTAAGAATAGTTTCATCTGAACAAAAAGAATAAGGCTATTTGAAGCCCAAACAAGCCGCAATTGAGCAGCCACGAGAAAAATTCTGACAGCAAAACCGAGAGAAACCAGGAGAAAATGGTAGACACCAGTAGACAAAACAGCACAGACCAAAAACCGCTGAGCCGCTCTAGAAGCCATCCAAGCCAACTCCTAGCAAACAGCGAGAAGTAATGCTATAATAAGGGAAGTATTATCCCTAGCTACCATTTGGGAGGCTTTTGCCTTGAGCAATCTCTATACACCCGGTTCCGGCAACAATGGATCGTCGTCAAGTAGTTCGTTTGTAAGTCGTCGCGAGATACGCGCCAGTAATCCCACGGGTGCTTTGCCCGTGATAACTAGCACAGGAAAAACGCAGCCTTCTAGCGCATATGATTTCGAAGCTATGCTCATTTCTTTGCATGAGCTATTCGAGAATGACCGGCAGGTTGCCAGCCAGTCTGATACCACGCGCTGCGGTATCTGTTACCTGTATTTTACGGCGAGTGAATTGCACTATCGTAATGGTGAAGGGTTTTATGTGTGCTCGGGCTGCGAACGCGCCCTCGGTAAACAAACCCTGCCAATGTTAAGACATCAACAAAAATAGAAGCTGCGGTACCGCAGCTTCTATTTTTAGCTGATCAATTTTTTCCTGACATCTCCCGGTGATCTCGTTTCTCTGCCTCACACCACAGCTTCGGCCTCTTCTTCAAACTGCTCGTCTTCACTTATTTCATGCAAATCCTCGGGTCGATCCAGGCGATCCAGGAAGAGGATGCCGTCTAAGTGATCAATCTCGTGTTGGAGGACGCGCGCGAACCACCCTTCGGCGTTGATCTTGATGTTTTTGCCCCGGACATCCTGACCTTTCACCACGATCTTTTCGGCACGGCGAATATTCTCGCCGATATAGCCGGGAATGCTGAGGCATCCTTCTGTGCCAAGCACTTCGCCCTCGGCCTTTACTATCTCGGGATTGACCAGGGTGACCTTGCGGTCTTCAAATTCAGCAACAAAAAGACGGATGGATTGCGCTATCTGTGGCGCCGCTAAGCCCACCCCACGCGCCTCGTGCATCGTTTCGAACATTTCGTTCGCCAACTTTTGAATTGAGGGGTCAAAGCGATGAATCTTTTTGGCTTTCTGGCGCAATATAGGGTTCTCTGCTGTTATGATTTTGTGAATTGGCATAAACGCTGTTTTTCCTGCCTGTCGTCACACGGGGCTGCTACAAGTACACTCTCATGCCCAACGAAACTCGTACCCATCGCGGTGTGAAGCCCAATGGGTGTATTTGAATATATCCTATCACATTAGCGGGTATTTTTCCATATGTTTTGTCAGCTAACCAGGGCCTCTCAAAGGTTGTATTGTTCAACTAAGACTGGCCGCCTACGGCGGCCAAAGTAGGAGAGAACGAGCATGGCGTGGCGGGCCGCCACGCCATGCTCGGTCTCTCCTATCGGGTGGGGTGGGGAACACATGTGGCGACTTTTGGGAAGCCCTGGTCAGCTAAAAATTTTTTCACCATTTGCTGGCTTGCATGTTGCAAACTGATAACGAAAAAAGGATAATTGCCGGGGTCTTCTGGCGGTGGCGGAAGGTATTCGATAGTATCAATAGGATGTTGTCTCATTTTTGGCTTTTCTTCTGTGACCGTTGATGGTAATATTGCGGTATTCGTATGTTCATTTGAGGAAATTGCTTTGGCTTTTATCTCCGTTCATACCTGGTTATACATATGCTAGACACCATCGCTACCTATATCGAGCAGCACCAACTCTTACCCGAGAGCGGGACGGTCATCGTCGCAGTTTCGGGGGGAGCGGATTCGTTGTGTCTTCTGCACGTGCTACACCAACTTTGCGGTAATAGCCCCCATGCGCGTTATCCGCGTGTAAAACTGCATGTCGCTCATCTCAATCATAAGCTGCGCGGTGAGGCTAGCGATCAGGATGCTGCCTCTATCAAGCAACTGGCTACTTCCTGGGGACTGGCAGTAACTATTGGTGAGATTGATGTGCACGCGCTGGCACACAAGGAGCGGCGCTCGCTTGAGGATGCCGCCCGCAGTGCTCGCTACCGCTTTCTGCGCGAGGTGGCCCAGGGTCACCATGGTCAGCGCATCGCCATTGCGCACCACGCTGACGACCAGGCGGAGACGCTGCTATTGCACTGGCTGCGCGGTGAGGGACTGTTAGGCATGGTGGGTATGCAGCCACGCCAGCAAGATATTATTCGTCCACTCTTAGGAGTAACCCACGCGGAGACGATAGCCTATTGCGCGCAGCACGCTCTTATCCCGTTGGAGGACGCCAGTAACCGCGATCCCCGTTTCTTGCGCAATCGTATTCGCCATGAACTCCTGCCCCTCTTAGAGTCACTGAATCCAGGCATACGCGCAACCCTCTTGCGCAGTGCCGAGATCATCGGCGTGGATGTAGAGTGGATTGAGCAACAGGTGGATCACCACTGGCCAGGCGTTGTGCTCTCGGAACAAGAACATAGCATAAGACTCAGCAGGGATGCTCTGCTCTCATTGCCGTTGAGCTTGCAACGACACCTCTTGCGCCGCGCTACGGCCAGGTTGTGCGCGGGACAATCGCCGCTGGAGCTGCGTCACTACCGGCTGATTGAGGAGCTGCTCCAGCGGGAATCCAGGGCGGAGGAAGAGGTTACATTGCACCTTCCTGCTCAATTACAGGTTACTCGCACAGGAGATGGTCTGCTGTTCGAACGTTTTGCTCACAAAGAAACAGAGCAGGTATTTTCGCTGTGGCCAGAGGAGATTCATTTGTCCATTCCGGGACGGGTAGAAGTACCGGGGACTCCATGGACCGCCTCGGCTGAGTTGGTAAAAGCTGATGTTGTCCAACAGGTGAAACAGGCTCTCCAACATGTAGATTGGTCGAAGGTGTGGCAATTACTTCCATCAACTCGTTATACTGTATATGTTGATGCAGACAGTGTAGGTTCTTTATTAAGAGTACGCACAAGACGCCATGGTGATCGTATTCAACCGTTGGGCATGGAGCACGAGAAAAAAGTGCAGGATATACTGGTGAACGAACGCATTTCCAGTGCCGATCGTCCCTATATTCCACTCTTTTTTTCAGCAGTACATTGTGTATGGTTAGCAGGCGTACAAATCGATGACAGAGTACGGCTTACGCCCAAAACAAAGCGAATTTTGCGCTTATCTATTGAGTAGGGGAGGGAAAGTGTATGGTTGCCAATTTTCACGAGGGGGATATGCACGAAAACATTAGCGAAATACTGATTACTGAAGAGGAGATTCGCGCCAAAGTAGCCGCGCTGGGCAAGCAGATTAAGCGCGATTACAAGGGTAAATACCTGTTGCTACTCGGCACATTGAAAGGAGCGGTGCCCTTCATAGCCGACTTAGCGCGCGCCATCGATTTACCGCTCGAAATTGATTACATGGCAATATCCAGCTACGGCAACACCACGCATTCCAGCGGGGTGGTACGAATTCTCAAAGATTTAGAGGGCCCTATTGAGCAGAAGCACGTGTTGATTGTGGAGGATATTGTCGATAGTGGCCTTACATTGCATTACCAGATGGATGTGTTGCGACAGCGCCATCCTTTGAGTCTTCGTGTCTGTGCATTGTTGGATAAAGATCGAGAGCGCATCAAAGTCGTTGATCTGGACTACATGGGCTTTCAAATTCCCAATCGCTTTGTCGTTGGTTACGGCCTGGACTATGCGCAGCGCTATCGCAATCTCCCTTACATTGGCATTCTGAAACCTTCTGTTTATGAAGAAGATGCAGAATATCCACAAGGGCATCACAAAAGCCCCGCCGAAGGAGATTAATACATTTAGCACTGTGCTAAATGACTTTTTAGGAGATCATGCGATATGGTAGCGGTTGGTGTCATTGGCAGCGGCGCCTGGGGGACTACACTGGCCTATCTGCTGGCAAAAAAAGGGATTGAGACCACGCTCTGGGACCACCACCCCGAACGAGCAATAGATATGCAGCGACAGCGTGAGAACGTAGATTTTCTTCCTGGAATACGTTTCCCTACAATGCTTCACGTTACCCCTCATATTGTGGAGACTGTCGAAGGCAAGGAAATGCTTCTTTTCGTCACTCCATCACAACGCATGCGCGAGAATGTCAGGCTCCTGGCTCCCTTTGTCGGCAACGAAACTCTCCTGGTGAATGCCAGTAAGGGGATCGAGATTGGCAGTCTCAAACGGATGACCGAGATCATCAGCGAAGAGATACCTGAGGCATATAACCGTGTCGCTGCCCTCAGCGGACCCAATATCGCTCAAGAGGTCGCAGAAGGCAAGCCTACGGCAGGCGTTGTAGCCGCCCACATAGAAGAAACAGCGACACGGGTACGCACATTGCTCACAACTGCCTGGTTCCGCGTTTATACCGCCAGAGATCTTGTCGGCGTCGAACTTGGCGGGGCGCTGAAAAATATCATCGCCATTGGCGCGGGCTTCAGCGATGGTATGGGGTACGGCAACAACGCCAAGGCCGCCTTCATGACACGCGGATTAGCGGAGATTGCTCGCCTGGGCATTGCCGCGGGCGCCAATCCCCTCACGTTTACCGGCCTCGCTGGCATCGGTGACCTCATCGCCACCTGTGCCAGCCCGCTGAGTCGTAATCAGCAACTGGGACGCCGCCTGGCCGCCGGTGAAAAACTTGATAACATTCTCGCGTCGATGCACAGCGTCGCGGAAGGCGTCTCCGCCACAAGGGCTGCTCTGCAACTGGCAGCGCGCTACAACGTCGAGATGCCCATTGCCGAACAGCTCAGCCTCGTGCTCTTCGAGGGACTGGATCCTAAAAAGGCGGTACCGGAACTGATGATGCGCGATCCTAAACACGAGCTGGAGGGATTATTTGGCTGATAGTCTAATAGACTAAATGGCCACCGGATTTCCATCAATGCCCGGCACAAATAGAATGTTGCTTAATATAAGCGCAATCATCCATAGGCAAGGTTCAATTCGTCTGAATTGTGCTTGACAGTTTGAACAGTCACATCATGTCACCCCATTCACTACGTTCAGGGCAAGCTCTGAGCGAAGCGAAGGGTCTGTCGCGATCGGCAGCGAGATGCTTCGCTGCGCTCAGCATGACAGGGCTGGACCTTTCTGTTGAGTAGGAACTGTCAAGTTCATTTGAACCATGCCATAACAAAATAATAGGGTAAGGTAGAGGTCGTACAGTGACACA
>JBGQJX010000295.1:0-5448 GCA_041499255.1 Ktedonobacteraceae bacterium
ATAAAAACGCGCTACAGGGACGTTATCCGCAGGCCGTACGACCCGTTCTACCCAAACAAGCGTACGGTCTATTTTTTTGCCTTTTCGCCACTTGTCCCCCTCAAGTTGCCCAGGTTGCATGGTTTCAATGACATATGATATGCTACTCATATCAAGGTTTGTTTATGTTTTTGTCATTGAAACGCTGGTTGCTGGGCCGGCGTTTCTTCGTTTTTGGTTTCCACCATTATAACAGGATTCCGCGCTATCGGTTGGTGTAGGTTTCATCATACAGTTCAACTGTCAGATAGCGTTTCAACTTGTGTAACAAGGCTTCACACGTTGCCTCATGCAATACTTCACTTTTTGAAGCATTGGAAACTACTAAGAACGAGTTTTCAAATTGCCGCTTTCTAACCCGGATATTCCCACTTGTCATCGTAGTCAAATTCCTGATTGCATGCGGAACAACGTGTTGACTCAAGCAGTTCGGGCGTTGTCGTAAAAATGGCGTGGCACAGGGGACAATGGACATAGGCGGGGAGCGTCGGTACTTCTCTTGCATCAGGATCCGGTATATCTTCCTCTGTGAGATAAGAACTTAACAAACGTTTAGGTTTATCACAACACGCTTTGCACATATCTTCAATCTCCTTTGCACCTCCATACTCTTCCCAGGGGAATAGCTCAGGGTGCTCTCGTACGACGAGGGCATAGCAGCAATCTTCTTCATAGCCAAGCATTGTTCCGAACCTTCCACTTGATGCCTGTTCCGTCTCTTTAGAGAGAAAGCCAGGCTTCACCTGGGAAGTATCCACGATGATGCCACCATGCGCCACGGTTTTAGTCCAGTACACACCTTCCGTTACCTCGTCGATGGATAGCACCTCTTCCCAGAAGAATTGCGCTGCCTCAGCAACATGTGTCGCTTGTTTGGGTGTCATAGTTGTGTTTTCCTTTCATTGTGTGGATAGTAGCGTAAATATTTTATGCACTTCATCCGTCTATTTGTGGTATAGTAACCCTAGTCTGCAAGGGCGATGGCGCGCAGTTTTCGAAGGCTGGTTAGCGCCATTGCCCGTGCCTATGCAGCATCTTTTGTTTCCGGTTTCTTCTCTCCACGATGTCCACCCTCTTGTTGACGCTGCAAATAGGCGTCAACCTCCGACTGCATGAACTTCCAGCGGTTCCCGATCTGGAAACCTCTGATCTCATCTCTCTCCATAATGCGCATCAATGTGCGAGGGTGTACGCTTAGTTGCTCCGCAGCCTGAGCGAGGGTTAAAATCGTATCCTTCATGTTCTATCCTCCTTGTTGCTGTTTGTCCTTGCTTATATAAATATATCACGTTTATACGAGTTTTGTCAAACTTGTCAATATTCGTGCATAAAGCTTGACAGACTATGACAAACGGGTGTATAATCCTTATAGAAGATAAAGAAACGGGAGCCACCCCTTGCAAGGCGACTCCCCTAGCGAGTCGAAACCGTCAAGTAAAGACTCAGAAAGATTATACGACATGACAGTACTTCAGAGCACACCACGCAAAAGTGGCACAAAACAAGCCGCAGTTGCCCGCCGACTCATCGCCGCTAGCACCATTCATCCAAGCATCCTGGCCAGCACCATTTTTGTTCCTGGACTTAGTGGTGAGGCTGGCGAAGTGAAGCACCTGCGCGCCGGACGCTCGTTCAAGGTAAACGGCCTGGAAGTGGCAAAAGGCGAAATGTGCGTCCTGGTCCAGAGTCAAGCAGCGCCTGGTCGCTGGTTCGTGTGTTCTCATCACGAGTGGAGCACAAAAGACCTGGCAGTCATTGCCAAGTGTCGAGCGGCCATCCTGAAGCACGCCGCATAGTTCGAATAGCGGGAGGCTGGGCGACTGGCCTCCAGGAAGGGAACAATCATGAACAATAGAAATATCAAACTTGGGTTTGTCACCGTCGCCTTGTTGAATGGCTCTTCAGTTACCGCTTATATTCGAGAATATTCCGTTACGGATGGAATAGCTCAAGCGAGAACGATGGTAAACGGAACGCTTATTCAAGCACAGTGGAACGCCGCCAAGTGGATTCAAACAGAAGCATAGTTCGAAGAGTGGCCAGGGTGCAATGCCCTGGCTCTCTGTGAACCACCTGTCGAACATCTCAACCAATTCACAAGGAGAATGTAACCACAATGACACCAAGCACACCAATAATCATTCTCTATGAGGATGGCGACGAGCTCGTACACACAAATGAAAGTCCATTTTGTGATGACCCCACATGTGGATGCAGGCAAGATTCTGACCTGCTCGAAGAGTACATTTTTGACCCGTTGAACGATGGGCTATTGACCGTCGAGGAAGCTGTAAATTTGCACAAGAATACGCACGTTTGAAGAGTTGAAAGGATCACCAAAAAATGAATACAACCATGCTACGCATTGAGGCAGAAAAGCGCCTCGAGGGCGAAACGACTGCCACCATTGATGAGGCTGGGAACTGCTGTATCATCCAAAATGACTCACTTCCTGAGAGTGAACAGGTTTGGGTTTCCTTATCCAGTCAGGCGGTACGCGCCCTTCGGAATATGCTCAACAGCCAAAAAGTTCAGGACCTCATCAACGAATAACCCTTGCAAGGGGGTGTATTTACCACTGGTAGGTATGCCCCTTTTTTGTGCTGAAAAGCAAAAACGTAGGAGGAAAAACCGTATGGATGTGCGAACGGCTTTGCAAGATTATTATGGCAGTATCACGCTGTTAGAGCCAAAAACCCAACTAGGCTATCATCAATGTCTCGATGTTTTTTGCGCCTGGTGTGAAGCACAACAACCACCAATCGCCTTGGAGCATATCACCGCGAACGTGGTGAATAGGTTTGTTGAGCATTTGAAGGCTACCCATACACCCCACAAGGCGGGTAAGCCTGAGCTCTCGACCTTCACCCTTGCACGGTACGTACGGTGTGTCCAATTTCTTTTGAATTGGTGCATGGGCGAGGAGGCGTATGATACCATCTTACGACCTTCAGCTATCAAGCGTATCAAACGGCCAAAAGTGGCCAAGTATCTTATTGAGACTTTCACCAAAGAGCAGCTGCAAGCACTATTCGATGCCTGCGCAAATGAGTACAACGCGCATCTGCAAGCGCGCGATCGCGCTATTCTTGCTGTTTTACTTGATACTGGCATACGTGCTTCTGAACTGAGCCATCTGACGATTGGAAATGTTCACACGGACTTGCACGATCCCTACATCAAGGTCATGGGAAAAGGAAGTAAGGAACGGGAAATTGGACCATTGGGCAAGTTTGCCAGGCAGGAACTGACGTATTACCTGAATACCTACCGCTCCGGAGCGGAATATGCTGAACGGGTGTTTCTTAATCGGAATAATCATCAAGATAAATACTTGTCTTCAGGCGGGTTGTTGCAACTGATAGAACGTCTCGGACGCTGGGCAAACATTCAAGGCGTGAGGTGTTCGCCACATTCTTTTCGTCACACCTGGGCTTGCAATTTTTTACTTGCAGGCGGCGATCTGCTAAGGCTCAGTCTTTTAATGGGTCACAGCGACTTGGAAACGACGGGAATCTACTTGAAAACGATTCAATCACGGCAAGCGCGAACCGGGAAAAGTGTCCTTGATGGGTTGAAGGTACAGTGACACCCATCAGTGAATTATCTTCAATGGTCTTTAGTCCATTGCGTTTTACTCAATTCTAGTGTAAGCTATGATAGGTAGTCTTATTCAAGTGAGTGAGGTTCAGCAATGGCACAACAGGAGTATCTTACCGTTGAGGAAGTAGCGGCTTTATTGCGAGTCAGTGAAGCGACGGTGAGAGGGCTTATCTCGCGTGGTGAACTGCGAGCGATGATGGTTGGGAAGCAGTATCGTATCTCAAGAGAGGCGTTGCAGGAGTATGAGCGGAAACACTCGTATCAGTAGCGTTTTGGGCGACCAGCAGGGCTAGCGTGGTCGCCCAATTACGTATTTCGATGGAAAAGAGATGGACACCAGCAAGTGGCGCCTCTACATTTTCGGTGTTTTCCTGCCTTCATGCTAACATGTGGTGTGAATGGGTGTCAAGTTTAGGGGCTTCGCGACCTCCGGTCGCTCGTCTATTTTATATGTGTGTGGGATGCGCCGTCCCTGACCCGGCCAGGGACGGCGCATCCCACACACATATGTATTAATCCTGGGCGGCCTGGATTTCGTGGCGGAGGCGTTTGATGCGATCGCGGTAGGCGTCTTCGGGCTGGCGATAGCCTAGTTTGGGTTTGTCGCCCATGCTGACGTGCCATTTGCGGAAGGCAAGGCCGATTTCTGTCTGGTAGAGGGTTTTGACGCGGAGCCATTGACGGTAGCCGCTGCTGCGCAGGACGTAGCGCTCGGCCCTGGTGCGCAGGAACGAATTCTGGACGAGGGCGTATTCGTTTACTTTTACGATGCCGTTGCTGACTTCGGAGGCGAGGAACTCGCGGATGATGGCAGCCTCGTGCGCAAGGGATTTGATGAGGATGTAGAGAAGAAATATCTGCGTCAGGAAGGGCGGGATGTAGTCGCCGATGAGGGCGAGTAGGGTGAAGAAGGAAACGGAGTTGTTCCCCGGGTTGCTATTGAGGGCGACGCTGGCCTGGAAATCGACGAAGTCAAAGAAGCTGTGCAGTCCTACGGCAATAAGGAAGCCGATGAGGGGTATGACGATATGTCGCCAGCGCAAGCGAGTGTGACGGACATAGCCGAGGGCCGCGCCGAAACAGGCGGTGAAGGTCGAGTGACCCAGCCAGCCGAGAACGATGCGGTAGACGATAAGGAAAACGGGGAACTGCTTGAAGTCGACGGCGAAATAGCGGAAGTTCTCGACCATGGCGAAGCCCGCGCCGATGAGCGCCCCGTAGACGATGCCGTCGGTGACGTTGTCGAATTCATCGCGCAATATCAGGAACAGGAGCAGGAGGCCCAGCCCTTTGATCGTTTCTTCGGTGATACCGGCATTCAATCCCTGGAAGGCTGAGCGAATGACATCGCTGGTGTTTGGCCCGAGCAGGTCGGAGAGCATGCTATCCACCCTCCGTTCAATAAAGAGGGCGAAGGGGATGGCGATGATAGCCCCCCATAAAAAGGCGGCGAGGCGCAGGAACCATGGCTCGCGCTCGTAGCGGTCAATGAAGTTGACGAGCAGGAAGATACCTATCGCGGGTATGGCCGGGATGAAGATAGCGGCCAACACGCTGGTTACGCCGTACTCTGAGAGAGCTGTGATGGTGATCAGGCTATTGAGCACAAGAGTGATGGCAGCGCTGATGGCGAGAAAGAGCAGGCCTAAGCCAGCAATGAGCCAGCGCGTACGTATGCCCATACGCTGTGGCAGGGCGAATTGCATGGTGACGCCGGCGCCGAGCAGACTTTCCTCTTCGTCCTCGTCCCAGGCCTGGGCAACGAGTTCAGGGGCGGGCTGTTTAGGCAAGGATGTAGAGGGCAAG
>JBGQJX010000296.1:0-5435 GCA_041499255.1 Ktedonobacteraceae bacterium
AATCCATCCCCATAGGGACCGCTGCGCAGCATAAAATCGAGCATACGCTCCGCTCCACGCCTTGGTTCAAGAGCAGTCATCAGTTCGCCAGGATCCCTCCCTTCCACGTTTGATCCCGCAGTTGCCACTTCTCGCTGCACGAGTATCGCCATACTCATATCATCTACGAGTTTCACATCGGCTTGTGCTCCCTGTCCTCCAAGGATAGCTGCCAGGCGCAGCAGTATTTCCCACTCGTCCAACATCCCAGGTTCGCGCTCGATCACCGGCGCTGAATAATGAGCGACATTGTGAACAGCCAGTTGATACAGCGCGAGATCATAGTGCGAATGCGCCAGTGTGGGTGGAGGCGGCAAAATGACATTGGCGTAGCGCGTGGTCTCATTCAGGTACATATCCACGCTGACCATAAAGTCCAGCATCCCAAGCGCTTGCTGCAAACGCCCACTGTTTGGCGTGCTGAGCGCGGGATTTCCCGCGATCGTTATCAAAGCCCTGACCTGCCCCTTACCAGGCGTCTCGATCTCCTCGGCCAGGCAAATCGCTGGCAATTCACCATAAATCTCTGGCAGTCCGCGCACGCGGCTCTTCCATCGGCCAAAGCGCACACCCCGCCCCTTTCCCGGAACGCCAGTCGTGTTCTTCGATCCCGCGGCTGCCCTTGGAAACATCGCCCCGCCTTCCCGGTCAAGATTGCCGGTCAATACATTCAGCACATCTACCAGCCAGCTTGCCAATGTGCCAAACTCTTGCGCGCAAGTGCCAATACGTCCATAAACTGCCGCTCGTGGAGCTGCCGCCAGTTCCCGCGCAAGCGCGCGAATCGCCTCTGCATCTATGCCACAAGCCACCGCTACCTTCTCGGGAGCAAAAAACTGTGCCAGTTCCCGCACCCGCTCAAGCCCATCCACGTGTTCAGTCAGCCTGCCAGGCGCAACCAGTTCTTCCTCGAAGAGGGTGTGAACCATTGCAAACAGGAAGTGAGCATCATAGCCAGGACGGATAAAATGGTGCTCATCGGCCTCTTGCGCGGTGCGAGTGCGCACCGGGTCGATCACCACAACCTTGCCGCCGCGCTGGCGCAGTCGTCTCAGCCGTCCGCGCATATCGGGGGCCGTCATCAGGCTGCCATTCGAGACCAGCGGGTTAGCTCCCAGCAACAACAGGTATTCTGTGCGTTCGAGATCAGGCACCGGAATAGAAAGCACGGTACCAAACATCAAACCTGCCGATACCTGCTTTGGCATCTGGTCAACGGTGGAGGCGGAGAAAAAATTGTGTGACCCCGCTGCATGAATCAATGTGGGTAAATACAGCAGGCTGGAGAGATTATGCGCGTTCGGGTTGCCCACATACAGAGCAAGTGCATCCCGCCCGTGTTCATGTAAAATAGGAGTCAGGCCACGCTCTATCTCAGTAAAAGCTTCCTCCCAGCTCACACTCAGCCACTCGTCGCCCCTGCGCACCATCGGCTCGCGAATACAATCCCTATCGGCATCCAGCTCCTTGAGACTATAGGCTTTCGGGCAAATATAGCCGTGGCTCAAAACATCCTGGTCATCCCCGCGAATAGAGAGAACCTCGTTCCCGCGAGATACAATCTCCAGGCCGCAAGTCGCTTCACAAAGTGGACATGTTGCATAACTTGTCTTCGTAGCCGTCATATATGCTTCTCCTTTGCCCACCAGGTGAGCAACCAACCGGGCTTACTGTGAAACAAGGACGAGTATACAGAATTATCATAAGTATACATTATTCTCAACATGAGCCATCTTTACCCCTGGCCATGCTCACCACCAGAGATAACTCTGTTGTTCCACCTCTGAGAGAAAATCACATCTGCAACAAGTGATACAAGTGATACAAGTGATACAAGCGATATAAGTGCAACAAACAGCAAGCAAAGTTATAAAATTGCCTGCTCACCCTAAGCTTCCAACAATACCAGTTTCTTTAACAGGCCCTGTAATGCCGCCTCAGGATCACTACAAATACCAGAGTGAACAGGAGAAGTCTGTATGATCGTGCTGCGTGGAGCTACCAGCCAGTGAAACCGCTCTGATCGCGATAGTTTTCCAACCGGGCCGCTATTCTCTTCTCCATGACAGATCCGAACTAAATGCTCAAGCTGCTGTTGTAGAGCAGGAAAATCAAGTTGAGGAGCCAGCGCACGCAAACGTTCCTGGTCGATTTGCACCGCTGCGCCGAGGAAGCGGCGCGTTGGACAATAGAGGATAACACCGGCATTGAGACACTCACCTCGTTCGACACTGGGCACGACACGGATGACAGCGTAATCATACGAGTTGTTCGCGTGCATGCAGAGCCTCCTCTACAAAAATATCAGCATGCGCCAGCCGATCCAGCAAATAGTCGAGATAGGCAGCACGATGAGTAGCAGTATCAGGAAAGGACGCATCATCATTCAACCAGGAATCAGGAATCAGATTGACAATATCTTGCAAAACCGCCGTTGACAGTTTCGCTTTCAATTGACGATCTGCCTCTAGGAGAGCGGTTGCTACTGGCAGTAAGACATGATTTTTGATGGGAGAAAAAGCCATTCTGCTGCGCTCACTATAATTCGAGTCTATATGATGAAAATAGAGCGTTGATCCATGGTCAATCAGCATCAACCTTCGATGCCACCAGAGCATATTCGGGTTGCGCGGCGTACGATCCACGTTGGTCACATACGCGTCGAACCAGAGGATTGAAGACGCAAATATTGGTTCCAAATCGACCGCGTCCAGCGCGTCGAAGCCCAGTGCTCCCGGAAGAAAATCGAGGGCAAGATTGAGACCTGCACTCGCTTTAATCAGATCCTGAATCTCAAAATCAGGCTCAGAGCGACCAAGCACGGGATCAAGCTCCATGAAGACAATCTCCGGAACAGGCAGCCCCAAAGCGCGAGCAATCTCACCGGCCACCAGTTCAGCTATCAGTGCCTTCGGCCCGTGACCCGAGCCGCGGAATTTCAGCACGTAGAGCCCATCGTCATCGGCCTCAACTATAGCAGGAAGTGAGCCACCCTCCCGCAAAGGGGTGACATAGCGCGTCGCAGTAACAGTCCTCAACGTCATGTAATTCTCACTTGGAACATGTCTTTCAATACACCCCAGTTTATCACACTGCACCAGGAGATAAGTCTCGTGGTATTGTCTCTTTCTCAGGTGATATCCTTATAATCATCACCTTATCCAGTTGCGGTAGTGAAAATCTGCCATGTTAGCAACAAAGAAGGAGGATACTCATGCAAGAGAAGAAAATATATGCGCATGAATTAGGCATCGATCTATCCACACAACAAGAAACAGAATATTTCAAATGGTTTCTGGCGTGCATGCTATTTGGTAAACCTATCCAGCAGGAAGTGGCAAAGCGGGCCTATCTTGAATTTATAAAGGAGGGTCTCATTACTCCGCAAGCAATCTTGGAAGCTGGATGGGATAAGCTCGTTGAAGTATTAGACAGGGGGCATTACGTCCGCTATGATTTCTCTACTGCAACAAAATTGTTGGATGTTTCAAAAACGCTGCAAGTACAATATGGCACGCTCACTGAACTTATGAAACAGTCCCAATCGATAGACGAGTTGTCCTCTCGTCTACAAGCATTCAAAGGCATCGGCCCAAAGACAGCAGAAATCTTTCTGCGCGATATTACTCCCATCTTCGATCAGCTACATAAATAGAAGTTCTTGGCATTGTCCAGGATCCTCTTGTTTTCGGACCAGCGCTAATTCAACGTCCCCGTCAATACACGAGTGCGCGTATGCGATTGTACCTCTTGGTGAATCTTCCTTAATCCTGTTTGCAGCACAAGCAACCCGGCGCGCCCCTGTTTCTCGGCGAAATTGCCCACCCTGCTCCTCAACACCAATCGCACACCGCTCAAGCGCATGAACAGCACATCGGTCAAAGCGAGCGTGCCCACGAAGGCAAGGACGCTGATGCACACGAAGGCAGCGATGATATTCAAGTGCCATGGCATTATAAAGTATGCAGCAACGACAACCACCGGGAAGTGCAGCAGGTAGAAGGGAAACGAAGCTACGCCGCCATAATTGAGCAGGCCGTTCTTAACATTGAGGTATTTGTCTCCAACATACAGGATGACGATCAATAAGCACCATGTATTCCAGCTTGCCAATACCTGGAAGAGCAAACAACCAACGGAGTAGTCCGGTGTATTTGTCCAGGGCCCTAAAAGACCAGCACACCACAGAACAATAATAGCCAGAAACCCGCCTATCCCCAGCCATAAGGCCTGTCTCCCCTGTCGCTTGATGGCCTCCCCAAAGCGGGGATTGGAGAATATGATATAGCCATACACGTAGAACATCAGCCAGCAGCAGACATCTGACCAGTCTTGATAGCCGGGGAACGAGGCGTGCAGGGCCACCTGAATCAGCGCGATTGGCAGCACCAGCATCAGCATTCCGCCCGGCTTTTGGCACATGCGCACCAGCAGTTGCACCAACTTCAGTCCAGTCGGCCGCTTCATATACAGGAACAAAGGTAAAGTAACGAGAGAAAACACAAATAGGTCGACAAGAAACCAGAGATGATGTGTAACAGCCCCCGGCCATTGCGGACTCAAAACTGGATGAATATTTCCCAAAAAGTAGGGATAAAATTGCCATAAATTGCCGTTATACAGTGAGTTGCTCAAAGCCTCGAAATAAGCCTGGAAAGGAGCAATAATAATACAGCCAGCTATCAAAGGAATAAGCCGGCGTACAAGCCGCTCGTTGATGAATTGCCGGCCTGTCCTATGGCGCAGCGCAAACCATGTGCCCGCTCCGGAAAGCAAGAAGAACAACGACATACCCCACTGAGGGAGAAAGTTAAGAAAGTACATCCCGCCAGAAGCAAATCCATCGGCGGCGCTCATACTCGAAGCTACACCACTTATTTGCCCGTTGCTGCTAACAGGCTTATACAACATATCGAACATATTGCCGCTATGAATCAAGAACACGCCCATAATTGCCAGCATTCTCAACCAGTCGATATAGTAGATTCTCTGTTGCTTTTCATCTGCGTGAGCTTCCACAGCAGGTACTCTGACACGTACTGATTTCATCGCGTTTCTTCCTGTAACATTACCCAATAATATGAATGAGATGATTGTGTACCTACGCCCCTTGATTGCCATGATATCCTGCAACCAGTCAGGCTTCTTATGGGTAAGTATAGGCTGGGGAAGGCTTATGCAAACAGTGTCATATGCACCATTTCTTTGACATTCTCTTGATCCCAAAACGTATATGTTGGCTCTTTAATCATTCGGATATGTCAAAATTTGAGGCACGAGAAACGCGATTCGTCGCCGCAGTGCTTTTTGATAACGAACTCTACAACCGCCTCGGCTCGACATGGTGGGACGAGCACGAATCGCTCAAGTGATCGTCTATCCTCACCATCTTAAGG
>JBGQJX010000297.1:0-5413 GCA_041499255.1 Ktedonobacteraceae bacterium
AGTTAATGGGGTTGAAACGCCCACGTACTCCAGAGCGGGTGCTGCTTGAGAGGGGAAACCGTACTGTGACTGCATGTGTGAACTTCCTTCTTCTGCTCAGATCTTCGAGAACCATCTTATCGTAGCCTCTTTTGAGGCGAAAAGGTATGAGCAAACTCATCTTAAGAGCGTGATGTTCCTCACAATTGAGACAGAAGCTACAAGACGCGAGATGATCAATTGTTGCCGCAACAATGCGTTTTCTGCCAGCAGTTCGGCGAAAGTCCCAAGCACGAGGAAAATCGTCGGTGGTTTGATCCATCGAGAAATACGCTCCAAGAACGTGTGGCAGCGGAAACAGAAGTGTTGCTTAATCGAGGGAAGTAAATACAGCACACATGGAACCTCTTTTTCGTGAAAATAGGTGCGATGTGAGAGCACAGACTCAGAATGGACCGTGTTGATGGTACTCTCATCTCAAGTGCTGTGGCAAGAAAGCTTGCTCAATCGTGCAGAACAGGCCAATTTCCTGAACGGATGTCCTAAGTAGTCAGTACAGGGCTTTGCATATGCTATAATAGACCTCTCTTATTGGAAGGGATCCCATTAGTAAATTAAGTAAAGGATGCGAGCCATGCTGAAGGCGATTCACTGCGATACGCAGGACCATGTCTTTCGTCACCTCACCAGCCTGGAGCAGGCAAGGAACGTGAAGGACCTTCCCAATGCGCTCTTGTGGCTTGACTTGCAGAGTCCGAGCGAGCAGGAATTAGTCAAACTCGGCCAGGAATTTGCCTTGCATCCGCTCGCTATTGAAGACGCCACCCGTGAACACCAACGCCCGAAGGTGGAGGAATACGAGCATTTTTACTTCGTCGTGTTCTACTCGGTTAGCTTCAATGCACACGCAGCAGGACTGGATATCTACGAACTCGACATGTTCCTGGGGAAGAACTACCTCATTACCGTCCATACTGGACATATTCTTGAACTGGACGAGGTGGAGCAACGCTGGACGCGCAATGCGAACCAGTTAGAATGGGGAGTGGGAGTTCTCCTGTATACCCTGCTGGATACGATTGTCGATCGCTACTTCCCAGTGGTTGATGAGATGGTCAACCAGGCAGAGGAACTGGAAGACCAACTGTTTACTGGAGCGGTGAGGCAAGCTGCTTTCACCCAGGAACTACTCGAATTGAGAAAGCTCTTCTTAGCCCTTCGCCGCATTGCGACCCCGGAGCGAGACGTCCTCAACACCCTCACGAATCGGGATAACCCGATCTTCGATGAACATGCCCAGGTCTACTTTCGCGATATCTACGATCATATCACGCGTCTTGCCGATACCATTGACCTCTATCGAGACCAGCTCAGTACGATCATGGATGCCAATTTATCCATCGTCTCCAACAACCTGAATAAAGTCATGCGTACCCTTACTTCGGCATCAATCATCCTGATGGTAGATTCGCTCTTAGCTGGTATCTGGGGCATGAATTTTGTGAATATACCAGAGTTGCGATTGCAGTATGGCTACTACGCAGCCCTACTCCTCATAGTCGTCGTCTCACTCCTCCTTCTCTACGTCTTCAGGCGCCTGAGGTGGTTCTGAGGATGGCGCATGCTCGGCAAGGATACCACTTCGCTTAAGCCCCAAAGACAAACACTGTCCCGGCCAGCATCGCGTAGAGCAGGACCAGCAGCAGACCCTCCAGCCAGACCAGCTCACCGTCGTGGGTGATCTCGCTGAAGAGGAAAGCCGCCAGCCCTAGCGCGCCAATCTCCACGACGCTAAATATCAGGTCCAGGCGCTGCGGGGCCAGCAGGCTGACCAGCACCAGGATCGGCGCGACGAGGAGGGCAATCTGGATCGACGAGCCGGCAGAGGCGGCCAGCACCATGCCCATGCGTTTGTCGAGCGCCATGTTGATCGTGTTGAAGTACTCCGGGATGCCGCCGATCAGCGGCACGAAGACCAGGCCGACGAAGGCCGGATTCCAGCCGAGCACTTTGGTGAAGGGTTCAATCGTCCCCACCAATATATCTGAAATGACGCCGACCCCTACGGTAGCGGCAACCAGCAGGGCGAGAGCCCGCCAGAGGTTTGGTTTTGGCTCTTCCTTTGGTGTCGCCTTCTCGCTGGAAGTCGGTTTCTCCGCATCTGCCCCAGGAGCGCTGCCAGTGGATGCAGCCACCGTAGAGGTCTGTCCGCTCTCGCCCGCTTCATGGGCCGCAATGGTATGGACAGTGGTGTCAATCTGGCGCAACACGCCGCTCTTGTGTGGATTGGCGCTGCCGGCCACCTCGCGCCGGTAGGCGAGCAGACGCGCGATGGCGGCCTGTGAGCGCGCACCCCACACCGGGTCGATTTCGCTGCGCTCCCCCTCTTCTTCCGTTCCTGTATCGCGGATACGGAAGACGCTGAAGAGGATCGAGGCGAGATAGCCCAGGAGGAGCAGCACCGCGATAAAGTCGGAGAGCAGGCTTCCGCGCTCGGCAATCTGCACCTGGCCCGAGCGCGAAGCCAGTAGTTCGGCAACGGCGGGCAGAAAAAGGCCACTCAGGCAGAGCGCCAGCAGCGAGGCGTACTGGCTGGCCGGGCGCACCTCGAAGTGCAGGCGGCCTTGCTTGAGGCCTCCCACCAGGGTCGCAACCCCCAGGACCAGCAGCACATTGCCCAGGATCGATCCGATGATGGAGGCCCTGACCACGTCCACCAGCCCCTCGCTCAGAGCAAGCAGACCGATGATCAATTCGGTCGCATTGCCGAAGGTCGCGAAGAGCAGCCCACCGATGCGCTCGCCGGTATGTTCGGCCACCTGCTCCACCGATTGCCCGATCAAGGCGGCCAGCGGCAGGATCCCCAGGCCCGCGATGACAAATAACAGCAGTGGCGACACGGCGATATGCAAGAATGCCAGCACGACCGCCAGCGCAGCGAAGACCAGCAGGCCGTAGAACCAGCGGGACATACGCCCTCCCTTTTTCTGGATGATCTCTCCTTTCTCTCTAGTAAAGCACATCTGAGCGTTGCCGTCTACGGTAAAAGTGCGGATAAAGAAGGCTTAGATGCTTCCTTGCTCCATCAGCGCATTGCTGCAATGGCTGGCAGGGTCACCTGAATTCCTATCACCTTGAGCTTCTTCCGCAGCGACTCCAGGCCGTAGAGCGGGGCGACCCAGGGATCCTCGCCGCCTGGGACCATTTGCTGGAAATGCATCTGAACAATCTCCAGCCTCATCAGTAACCATTTCTACTTTTAGTGAAGTTTTTCTGCAAAACCATGCTTCCTCATCAAGGCTGCTAACGATCCAAAAGCCCAAATGTGTGACGAGCTTACTCTTTCTTCAAGCTCAACTCTCTGCAAAACTATGGTCTCACCAATCTGCAAAACCATGAGAATAATGACAGAATGTCATTTTACCCATAGGTTTTGCAGAATCTGCAAAACTATGCTTCCCACATCTTGTGAACAAAAATACATTCTACTTTTTTTAAGGGTTTCATCTAAAATTACAAAACAAAGGCCAAAGGTGAAACAAATAACTTTTGCCGGCAAAAAGCTCTCGATGTGCTCGTGTCTATGATGCGCGGAACCACATGGATTGCTGATCACGATTTCTGATACTGGTGGCGAACCCTCTCAGCTGTACTGGCTACTTTACTCATGAATATCGCCCTGCATGGCATCGAAGCAGAGATACGAGGAGCCTTCTCGTACAAGGAGAGCGTTCCTCAACTCATCCGTTACGCCGATGATCTGGTCATTCTTCATCCCACGGAGGCAGGAGTGCAGAAAGCCAAGCACCTTTTGGAAACATGGTTAAGCACGATGGGGTTGGAGTTAGAGCCCAGTAAAACCAGAATCACCCACACGTTCCAGGAATACCAGGGGCACGTAGGCTTCGATTTTCTTGACTGGACCATCCGACAATTCGCCGTAGGCAAAACCCACACAGGAAAGAACCCGCGAAGCAAACCGCTCGGCTTCAAAACGATCATCACCCCCAGCAAAGAGGCCGTGAAACGCCATATCGCTGATATGAAAGGGGTGATTGAAAGAAACCGACATGCCCCACAAGAAAAGCTCATACAAGAGCTAAATCGAGTGAATCGGGGGTGGGCCAATTACCACCGCCGAACGGTGGCCTCAAAGACCTCCCATTCCTGTGACAACGTGCTCTACCTCCAATTAAGACGATGGGCTAAACGCCGCCACCCCCACAAGGGAGGGCATTGGATCGCGAACAAGTACTGGCATGTGCAGGAAGGAAAGGGCTGGCAGTTTCGCAGCCAACAAGTAACGCTGTGGAAACACGGACAAGCGCACATCCAGAAGCACATCAAAGTCAAGGGAGCGGCCAGTCCTTTCGATGGCGACCTCCTCTACTGGAGCCAACGACTCAAAAACCATCCCATGTGTAATGGGGTCAAGGGTGCGCTCTTGCGCAAGCAGCAAGGGAAATGTCGTTGGTGTGAGTTGCTCTTTCAAGACACTGATGTCATTGAAATCGATCACATCACCCCAAAGAGTCAAGGCGGAGGAGAAGAACTCAGCAACAAATACTTACTACACCAACATTGCCATGATGAACGACACGCCCGACGTGTCAATGGTATCTCTGCCAAAGACCCTGTCATTGAGGAGCCGGATGCGGGGAAACTCGCCTGTCCGGTTCTGAAGCCGAGCGGAGGGGGCGACCCCTTCGCTTAGGTTAACAACCGAGTGCGGCGGCACTCCTCACTTGGCTATGTGAGCCCAGTTGTTTATGAACAAGTGATGTGTTAACCCGAATGTTTCGGGTCTTCACTAAAGCGGGTGAATCTCAAATTTTGGGTTTCTGGCAGCAACATACAACCATGCTTGCCATATACCAATGTTACCCTGGCGCGTATATATGAAGAGATCGGGAAGAAAACAACAGATATGAATGTTGTTTTTCACAGATGCATATGTACTTTATAAAAAGGAGCAAAACGATGGTTACAGTTGCGTTACTTGTACGCCTGGAGGCGAAACCCGGTAAAGAGGCGGAGGTTGAAAGCTTTCTCCGCAGCGGTCTGCCGCTCGCTCAGGAGGAGCCAGCCACGACCGCCTGGTTTGCAATTCGTATGGGACCCTCGACCTTTGGTATTTTTGACGCCTTCCCGGATGACTCTGGTCGCCAGGCCCATCTGTCAGGCCGCATTGCCGCAGCCTTGATGGCCAAAGCACCCGATCTTCTGGTGCAGCCACCCGCTATCGAAATGGTCGATGTGCTCGCGGCCAAGCTTCCCGGCTAGATCACACCATGTACTCAGATGGAATGAGAGATGGCGCCCGAAAAAAGTGTGGAACACCTGGGTGCGGTAGAGCCACATTATCTAGTGGTCGAGCACAAAACAGCGACCAAATTTGTGCTCAAACTCAGAGGTTGTGTTGCAAAAAATCTGA
>JBGQJX010000298.1:0-5393 GCA_041499255.1 Ktedonobacteraceae bacterium
GAAATGGGTTACGACTTCTCAGAAGAGTAAATGAAATATGAGGGCTGACCTGGCGCCGCAGCGCCAGGTCAGCCCTCATATTTCTGTTATCCCCTATCACTTGTTTGAACAAACTTGCTATTCCCTGCTATAATGAAACGCATAACGGCATTATAGGGGTAGCCTGCTGGTTACCCAACTATAAGGGAGCGAGTCATGGAAAAGGATACTCAACAACAAGTTGTTGGTGAACCAAACACGAGTACTCTAATGACAGACGACACGACTGTCTTGCAAAGTAACCTTTTTACGGATGCTCCAACAGTAATTGTGGAGCCGGTCGATCCTTTAGAAACGCCATTCCCACCCATAATTCGTACTCATCCGCTTACTGACCAGTCCAGCCTGGCGGCCTGTGCCATTCCTTATCAGCAAGAACTGCTCCTTCGCGGTAAATCAAATTATACGGTGACATGTTTCCTTTCGGATTTGAAAATGTTCAGCAGTTTTATTGGTAAAGACACTCTAATAGGTCGTATTACCAAAGAGCAGCTCACCGATTGGCTCATGAAGTTGAAATTTGGCAACAAAGGTCAGGTGCCTGCTCCAAAGACAATGGCTCGTCGCGTCACCTTCCTCAGAAATTTCTTCTCGTGGTTGGCCCGCGATGGCATTATTCGTGAAGATCCTTCAGCGAGCCTTGTGTTGGAACGCCCTTTACCCCCTTTGCCTGAGTTGTTATTCGAGGATGAAATTCAGCGCCTGCTAGATGCAGCATCTACAGACTCTCGTTGCCGCTGCTTGCTCTATCTCGTCCTCTACGCGGGATTGAAGAAGGAAGAGGTGATGGGCCTGAAACTGGGTCACATCGATCTTTCAAATCCTGGCGCGCCCGCGATAACCATACACTTCGCCCCATCAACTGGGAAACAGCATCGTGAAAGGCAACTTGCCCTTCCAGCCGAATTTGCCACTGTCTTAAAAGAATATCAGCATAAATATCAGCCGAGAAATGAACTGTTTGACTGTACCGACCGTAACCTGAATTATATCCTGGGAAGAGCAGTGAAAGCTGCTGGTATACAAAAGCGTGTCACTCTACAGTTATTGCGCGATACTTTTGCTGTTCGACAGTTGAAAGCAGGTGTGACACCAGAGACCTTGCGCGAGAAACTGGGCCTCTCAGATGAAGCCTGGCTTGAGTCCCGCGAAAAATATCGTCGCCTGGCCTTTGCCAGGTAACTCCCAAACTCGCCCACCGTCCTACTGTGGTCGCCGTGCCTGTTTCGGTGGCATCTGCTGCCGGGTTTGGGAAGTGGAGTATGAGGCAAGTTTTGCTTTTCGATTTAAGGCGTTATTCAAAAGCACTGCATTAAGAACAATAAACCCAGCCGCCAATGGGAGATCGCAAAAAAAGATACCAAATCCCAAAGTAAAAATAGCAATGATAATGGCCAGGGGCCAGAAGATCACAAGGCTACATACAAGGAGCACCACACCTATGGTTGTTTCGCCAGCTATCATCCAACCAACGCCATAAATACCGAACAAGGAAAGAAAGATCTCCACAAGCAGCGCCCCGCTCTTGTTACTTGAAGAAGTTTGAAAATTATTGACGACTGTAACATTGATTGTACCAGGTTGATATGAGGTATACGCATTATACGATGGCCCATAGCCAAACTCTTGCTTCGGCGGGGAAGAAAAGATAGCGGGTTGTGGCGGAATCTCGTGATCATAAGTGGGCATTGGTTGAACATCATCATATTCTCTGGAGGAATACTGTCCGTAGGTAGATGATGGCTGAACCACTGTGCCGCAAGAGGGACAAATCGCGGTATTAGCAGCAATTTCATTTCCACAGCGTTCGCAGATTATCATACACGCTACTTTCTATTCCATCACGTGAACTCATTTTATACTTATACGTTTAAACCCCATTTCTGGTTGCTACAATCGATCTCTATTGTACCCGTCTGTGCTGTTTGTTCGATTTGCCATGGAACTCCTGTTGTAAGCATCGCCGGAAGTGGATCGATGACAGGTGACACTGCTTGCTTACGTTGCTTTGTGCTTAAAGCTCCAGGGGTAATAAGGATCAGCGAAGGCTTTATCATCTGTAATACAGCGCCTAGCGCCGAAGGAAATCCTTTTCCAACCTGGGCAACGACTTGCACGATATCTGCCTGCAAATAGCTTGGAGCTATATCGCTGAGCAGCCCGGTGAGAGCATATTTGCTCATGGCTGTTTCTCCTAAGAAAAGGATATGTAAACCAGGGGTGATGAGACGTACAGCGAGGCCATTATCTATCCCCTCGTTGCTTCCTTGATGTAAAAGTAAGCGTGGCCAAAATACTTGTAGCGCAACTTGCGAACCTACTGCAATCGTCATTCCCTGTCGAATCTCTGCATAGTGCAGGTTCCGCTCTGCGATAGTGCGTCTCCACAGAGCATAGCCCGTGTTTGGATGGAGCATCCCGGCATCCACCACCTCGCCAATTTGATAGCGGGTAATCACATCTTGCAATCCAACTATGTGGTCTGCTTTGTCTGATGACAAAATAACCACGTCCAGGGAGCGTTGCCACGAGGGCAGATGGCTGTCGAGTTCCTGGGCGAGCGAAGTCGAATCCATGCCGCCATCAATCAGAGCAGTCTTGCCATCTGGAGTTTGGATGAGGATAGCTTCGCCTTGTGGCTGCTGGTTAGCAGGTCCAACACTGAGAAAACTAACCGTCAGTCTGCCGCCGGAATGCGCTGCCAATGCTACAGCACTGGTGGCCAGAACGACGGCCATAGCTGCGCTCAACTGAATGACAAGCCGGATACGTTTAGATAGCCGTCTTGACCCGTGAGTCATACTATGTTGAAGTTGTTTCTGGTCAGGCCATAAATACATAATGGTACCAACAACAACACTCAGAAGGCCATAATAACCCCAGGCCAATCCACCATTCAGATTGTTCACATTCAGAAAGGCGCCTGGCAGCATGGAGCATTCTGGCACAACGTTGGCGATATACCACAGAATGGGCCAGGCAACCCAGCCACAGAGTATCCCAAAAGGCGCATAAAACATCCCCAATCCGCAAATGAGTATGCCAATGAAGATGATTATACCCAGAAGTGGCACTGTCAGGATATTTGCGGTAAGCGCAATGAACGAAATTTGCTTGAAGGATAGAGCGTTGATGGGTAGTGTCGCCAATTGTGCCGCCAGGGTAACTGCACTTACTTCAGCAATGAATCCTCCAAAGGGTAATCGTTCAAGTTTTTTCAGCCCTCTTTGTAAGATCGGTGTGAGTACTACGATACCCAGCGTTCCCAGAAAGGAGAGCTGAAAACCCACATCCCATATTACAAAAGGATCGAAGATACTCAGGAGGAATGCGCACATAGCCAATGCGTTAAAGACGTTGTAAATTCTTCCCAGACGTGGAGCGAGCACCAGCAACACGCCCATCATGCCGGCGCGCAGCGCCGCAGGCCCACCACCACTGAGAATCGTATAGGCACCGATGCTGCTTATTACTATCGCGGACGCTAGCCATTGCCGCCGGTTGTGTCTGCGCCTCTGTGCCGGCAACATAGCCTTTGTCTGCACGCCACGTTTCATATAAATCCATCGCGTACTGGCGAGAACCAACCCTGCTAAGATGGTTACCTTAAAACCTGATGGAACGATCAAGTGCACGGTGCCGGTTTCATTAAATGCCGCTGCGAGGGGTTTTAGCGCTGGAGTACGCAGCCCGAGTACTATAGCGGCTAAAAGTGCTGCCTCCGGTTGTGGCAACGACCGCGTGATAACGGTTGCCATCACAACACGCAGGTGATAAAGTGCAGCGATGATCGGATTTCCGCCACTACCGCTCACACTGATACGTGGAAAGATCATACTGGCAAATATATTCGGAGGAGCAGTTGGCAGAGGCTTCTGGACTTTACCTTTTAACTCGACATTGTCTCCATAATTGGCCCCGTAAGGATCCTCTATTGTTCCGCCAAGTGTTTCTACCTCAAGTTGTCCATGAGCATCTTGCCAGGATGTGCCTCCGTTTTTGCTGATGCTGTTGACCGCAATGAGCAATAAGCGGATTTTTCCCTCAAATTTTGGTTCATCACTGACACTTCCCCGTACTTCAAGTGTGCCTGCCCCGATGTTTGCAGAGATTGCCGTCATATCGCCAATGGGTGAAGAAATTGTATAACGCCAGGCGCCAAGCAGTAGGAAGAGGATAATGAGGAGAACTATCCGTACCTGAAAATTGTGCCAGAACAAAATGAGACAGAGAAGTGCTAAAAAAGCGACAATAAGTAGTGCCAGCGAAGGTATAGGAAGCCAGTAGCTGAGCAATATACCTGCAAGCCATGCGCCGACCACGACAGCCAGTGTCAGCCCGCGCAGGTCAAGCCCTTTACTCTGTATCATGTGATTGTAACGACTACCTTTTCAAGGAAAAATAGAATAACGAACTGGTTTATGCTTGTTGTCTCCTGAAGGATTAGCAGATAAGTTGGTCGGGAACACCAATTCTTATGAAATCGTTACTATGCCCTTAATGCGGTCATAAATTGTTTTGCTCACAACTTGTAGTAATTGGTCAATCGATGTATAGGAACCGTGTTGTAGCCTGTAGTTGACGATATTCTGTGCTGTTGTACTGCTCACGTGCAGGTTTTGACGCAACTCATCGGCGCTGGCAGTATTTATATTGACCAGCTGGCCTGTTGAATTGCTGCTGGGCGTTCCATTGCCAGGACCTGGAACACCACCCATATACGTCGGCGGTATTTCACCTATCAATGTCACATAGACTTCTTCTCCGTCAGTCAATTTCGCGGCCAGGTTGAGTGCGACCAGGTTTGCTTTGGGTAATGGTCCGCCAGCCGCCTGCAACAAAGCGTAGACTCGAGATCCTGCCGGAAGAGAATATACTCCTGGATGTTGAACGGCTCCCACAATATAGGCCTGGATAGCGCCACTATCTGCAGGTGTAGTCGCCGCCGTATTTGAGCTTGTTGATGCCGGGCTGTTCCCAAAATTCTGTTGCGTGATACCTGAATTTGACGAAGGAGGGCTGACAGTAGTAGAGGCGTTCCAAACGAAGTAAATGACCAGCACCAGGAGCAGGAGTATTACAATCGGGATGATAACACGAAGTCGTCGTTTGATAGCTGGTTGTGAAAGAACCATTGGATTCTCAGGACTTACAGGGATCGGCATCAGCGGAGGTGGAATGGTTGCTGCCGCGTGAGGTAATGTCTGCTGCTGCGAAACATGTTGACCTGGGTTCGGTTGTGTATGGGTAATAAAAGGTGGTTGATTAGTTGCCATTTCCCGAATCACTCCGACGTTTTCTCACCAATGCAAGCATAACAGGAGGGATTGAAGAATGTCAATAGTCAGTAGAAA
>JBGQJX010000299.1:0-5387 GCA_041499255.1 Ktedonobacteraceae bacterium
CAAGATAGGAATCGGGAAGTGTCATGACCAGTAAGTGCTCCGCCGGGCGTAACCCTGCCCGTTTCAAAAGATCGGTGAACCATTCAAGGTGCGTGATCGGCTCTTCGGAGGTCATACCCATCGCTACTCCGACCATCATCACATCGGCGAGTAGCGCTCGCAACAAGGTCGGATTGGATGATTCTTCCCCTGTCGGCAACGCAAGGTTCTTTACCCTGGCTATCTCGCGTACAATCTCGTTAAGCGCCGCCGGGTCAGTGCTATCCAGGGGGTAAATTGCGATCGACTCCCTGCCCTGCTGGGACGATGAAGGATCATCGTCTCCACCGTCCATAGTAGGGGCGACCCTTGTGGTCGCCCTGGCTCCACCGCAGAAGCCGAGATCGCGTAAGACGCGCACAGTAATAACCGAGCCGCCCATGCCGGCCCAGATAATATGGCGGATACCGCGTTGCCAGATGTCTCGTGCCTCCGCTTCAACCTCCTCTAGCTGTGCCGGATCGGCGAGCAGGCGTGCTACACCCTCGACCCAATCGAGTTTGAGCGCACTCCCTTCACTGCCTAATGCTGCCATGAGGCCATCGCGCCGCCGCAACTGGCTAACTGCATCGTCCTCGATCAGTTGCTGTAGGGCGGATTGTGTGGCTTTGTCATTCGTCATTGGTGAAGTCTCCTTCCCTTATATACCATAAGCGCGGTACAGCATCTCACCTGCGTGCGGCACGTAGAGTATGCCCTCCTGTTCGCGCCCCATCCATGCCTGGAGGTCAATCTCCCGGTAATCGGCATAACCCAGGTTGATGCGCCGGCAGCGTTCCTCTGGAATGCCGGTAGCCAGCGTCACCGAGATGCGCGGCGTTTCGATACCGCTTGCGGCGTCGTAGGTACCCGTTCCCTTGACGTGCGTGCTATGTGCCAGAACGCCCCCAGGCACATCGCGAAAGCGCTCCCACTGTTTGAGGAAATACTCCTTGACATGGTAGCCGACCTCGTCAATCAGTTTGCCGTGCGTGTAGGAGACCTCGGTGATATGCGGCGCGTAGATAATGACTTCGCCTCCGTCAGCAATCGCTGGTTCGGTTTTGTACATCGCCTTGGCTGCCGTCCACAGGTCGTCGTACATCTCTGCCGGGGCTGAGAGCACCTTGCGAAAAGGCCGATCCACGTACGTGATGTTGAGCTGTGCCGAGAGGTCTGCCGCACGGCTCCAGGCTTCAGCGTGAGAGCCGATGTAGAGGCCGTGGAGCTCCTGGCCTTGCATCACCATCGCCAGGCAGAGGAGCGGGCATGTCACAAACCCTGCTGCGCGGGAGATGATGCGCCGGACAGGGGTATCCTTGATCCCGATAGTGCGCATACTGGTCACCAGCGCTCCTAGCCAGTGGGTGAAATTGATAATATCCGGACCCGCGATACCCGGGAAGAGATACTTGGCTCCCCCGGAGAATCCGGCGACCTCGTGGGGAAAGACCGGCCCACAGATCAGCAAGAGGTCATACTCGAAGATCAAGCGGTTGAGCGTGACCGGGACATCATCGGCAAGCAGTCCCCCGCTCAGCTCGCCTGCCTCCGAACGCGAGATGACACCGATGGTCTGAAGCATCTGCGGATTGGCCCAGTCGTGGTTGAAGATGCGCACGTTGGGATAGCGCTCCGCTCGTTCGGCAACCGTCGCGCCTACCAGGTGATCAATTGCCTCCTCCGACATATGTGGATGGGTTCCCAGGGCAATCAGGTAATCCAGTTGCTCGACGCGCCGTCCCAGTTGCTCGTAAAGCAGGCGAAACATCAGGGGTATTGGAGCGGTGCGTGTCCCATCAGGAATTATCACCAGTACGCGCTTGCCAGCCGGGTCTAGTCCAGCTCCTACCAGTAACTCATCGTGCGCTGATGCAAGCAGTTCTCGTATATCCTCTGTCGTCAACGTTTCAGTCGTTGAACCTTTCCCTAGAACCATGATGCGTTCTCTCCTTTTCTAGACGCCGCTGAAGGATGAAAAACCGCCATCTACAGGAACCACAATACCGGTAACAAACGACGAAGCAGGACTGACCAACCACAGCAGCGTGCCAACGAGATCGTCTGGATCGCCTAATCGCCCCATTGGTGTCTGGTGCAGGATGGATGCGCCGCGCGGGGTCGGATCGCCGCTCGCTGCATCGATCATCAGGAAGCGATTCTGTTCGGTCAGAAAGAAGCCGGGAGCAATAGCATTCACGCGAATAGCCGGGCTATACTCCTGCGCCATATGGACAGCGAGCCACTGCGTGAAGTTGGAGACGGCGGCTTTGGCAGCGCTGTATGCCGGGATGCGCGTAAGCGGGCGCAGCGCGTTCATAGATGTGATGTTTACTATCACGCCCTGTTTGCGCTCGGCCATATCGCGCCCGAAGACCTGGCAACTCTGAAACGTCCCGGTAAAATTCAAACCAAGCACAGAAGCAACGGCATGAACATCCAGGTCGAAAAAAGAGGTAGTGGCTGAGGTTGTAGCGTGCGGCGAGTTTCCGCCAGCCGCGTTGATCAGCATATCAATGTGGCCGAAGCTGTCCAGAACTTCAGTATACGCGCGTTCAAGGTCAGTTCTGTCCATAACATCACAGGCAATACCAAGAGCTTCCCCGCCATCCGCTCGTATGCTCTCAACCACTTTAGCCGATGAAGCGATGTGCAAACTAATAACAGCAACACGCACACCGGCCTTAGCCAATGCGTAAACTAGAGCACTGCCCAGTACGCCGCTGCCGCCAGTGATGACGGCTGCTTGCCCCTGTATATTGAAGAGTGTGTGATAGTTTGGCATAAGCTACTCCACTCATTGCTATAATTCACGTAAGTATTCATTCCTTTAGAGAAATGATCGAACTGCTTACCCGCCTACAGATGCTTTGTAAAAAGTACGCTCTCATATCTCATATAGTGTAGCATGTGTATGTCTTTCGTGCTGTCTTCCTACCCAGGAATCATAGGAGTCTACATATACAGGTCACTTGTTCTATGATATACTGCAAATTAGAATTGCTCTAGTTGGCAAAGGGAGAATATGTGGACAATCCAAAAAAAGGCCATCTATTTTCAACCACCTCTTTTCTGATTTAGAGCGATCAAGGCACATCCGAAACTTTCTATCAAGTAAATCATTTTATGGTGAGGTAGGCGAATATGTCTGAGGCATATACGAGTACCATGTTACTGACGATGGTCAGACAAGGCTTACGTGATATAGGCTATCAAGACAGTCTGCTTAAGAAAGAGTATAGTTTCGTAGATGTGTTCACAGATGATTATAAAATACGCACAGTTGATATTGCTGCCTTTGCACAAGAACCTCCATCGTATCGTAATGCCTGTTTTGGTGTTGTTATTTCGCCCGATGATGAACCAGAAGCAGTAATGGAGTATATGGCTCTTGGCGCACCTCAAATTTTTACTCTTCACCCTGAAACTCAAAAAGTTTGTCGTTGGACATTTCGCTCCAAAGAGAAACCTATCTTGATGGAATGTATTGAGCCTGATCAGCTTGAGGCTACTATAGTAGCTCATAAAGATGTGTGGAATCCTGAAAAAGTGCTACGGGCTAAATCAATAGGCTTTGGAAAAGAAGCCCTCCAACTTGACTTTTTTGATGCAGGCTTAATCCCTACTCTCGAAAGTTTTGTATATGCGAAGCTAGATAAACTTCTGAGAGACACTATTGCTTCTAGCGAATTAGCTTACAAAGAGTATGTTGACGAAAAGCTCAACGATAAGGCATATAAAGCTTTATTTCGACTAATTTTTAGGTTGATTGCGGCCAAACTTTTAGGGGATAGGGGACATCCAGGGAATTGGCTGAGTAATAATACTCAAGAAGTCATAAGGGAAGTTGAAGACTTTTATTCTATTCCTTCAGGAGATGTACTGGGCAATGTAAATGTGCAAGATGTAGCATGGAGAAAAATTAGACCTGCCTTCTCTTTTCAAAATCTTTCAGTTGAAGCACTGGCATATGTATACGAAAATACCTTTGTTAGCACAGAAACACGCAAGAGTTACGGCACTCATGCTACTGATCATACAATTGCCGAGTATATTGTTCAAAATCTGCCTATAAAAGTGAATGACCGTGTTTTTGAACCCTTTGCAGGACATGCACCTTTTCTCATTGCTGCTCTTCAAAGACTGCGGTCTTTGCTTCCTTTGGATATTTCTATAGAGCAGAGACATAATTATTTCGTGCGAATTCTAGCAGGTATGGAAGTCGATGCTTTTGCTTGTGAAGTTGCCCGTTACTCATTAATTCTAGCCGATTATCCCAATCCCAATGGATGGCTCATTGAAAATGAAATTTTTTTTGCATCTTCTAAGCTCCATAGTTATTTAGAACGTTCGCAAGTTGTTCTTTGTAATCCTCCTTACGAAGATTTTGCATTCGATGACACAGAAAAGGGATACTCTCTTTATTCGCCAAATAGGGCAGTAGAAGCTTTAGACCGCATACTAAGTTTTAAGCCAAAGATGCTTGGTTTTGTACTTCCTCGTTCATTTATAGATGGTAAAATGTATCTTCGTGCGCGAAAACAGATTGCAGAGCTATATGATAATGTTTCCTTGATTGCGTTACCTGATAATGCATTTCATTATTCGGAAGCGGAAACAGTGCTGCTCATTGCACATGGACAACGTACCGCTCGCCCCATATGGAGTTCGGCATTAGTTAAAAAGGCAGATTTTGAAGAATTTATCCACACAGGTAAACCAACATGGCAAGCGAAAGCCCCAGACAGTTTTATCGAGCAGGAATTTCGCTCTCCTAATCCTAATTTTTGGTATACCCCCATGCAACTTATTTGGGAAGCACTAGCACATTTACCACGATTTGGAGAAATTGCCGATATTCACATAGGAATTCAGCATAATGTTCCTTTCAAAGAAAATAAAGATGATCTTGTCTCAGAAGAACCGAAAGATGGATTTGCTCTAGGTTTAGCTCGTGTAACTGATGATTTTGAGCCATATACTACCCAATCCTTCAGTTACATTAACGTTGACCCAGAAAAAATACATAGGCCTAATGTTCTTTTATTACCCTGGGATCAACCAAAAGTTATAACGAATGCAGTCCGTTTAAGCAGAGGCCCGTGGACAATTGCAGCTACCATTGATGATAAAGGCTTAATATGTATGCAAAATTTTCATGGTATTTGGTCTCTTGGCAAATATCCATCGGAGGTTGTCGCTGCTTTATTAAATGGTCCAGTTGCCAATGCCTTTCTCACTACCCATAATACGACGAAACATAATAAGTTAGGAACAACTAAGGGCTCACACTTAAATAGCCTGACCATCAGAGGCAGAATCTAGTGGCTTGAAGGTGTAGTTCCACTCGCCGTGAAAATCGTCTCTGG
>JBGQJX010000300.1:0-5373 GCA_041499255.1 Ktedonobacteraceae bacterium
ACACCACCACAGGTATCCCCATTGCGCTTGGCTTCAAGAATGCGTGCAATCATCTTTTCGGTCAACGTGGCATCAGCACAACGCATAGGCGATGCTTCTACTTCTTCCCACATTCCAGCAGGATAGGCATCCACGGTTAAAGAGCGCTCAGCAGCATAGCCTATATCGGCAATCGCCAGAACATGGCTATGAATACTCATCCCAAAAGTATGCAGCAGTTGGCGGCACAGGCCACCCACCGCGACACGAGCAGCCGTCTCGCGCGAACTCGAACGTTCTATCACGTTACGAATATCTTCATGACCATATTTTTTAGCGCCGGTAAAATCGGCATGACCGGGGCGAACACGGGTTACCGGTTCAGTAGTCGCCTCGGTAGGAGCGGCACTCATGCGCTCTTCCCAGTTTACCCAGTCGAGATTTTCAATCTGCATAGTTACCGGCGAACCGAGAGTTTTTCCATGGCGCACGCCGGAGAGAAAACGAATGGCGTCTTTCTCAATCTTCATGCGCCCCCCACGACCATAACCTCCCTGTCGACGACGCAGGTCAGCGTCAATCAACGCTTTGTTTAGTGAGAGACCGGCGGGTAGCCCTTCTACAATCATTGTCAGACAAGGGCCATGTGACTCTCCCGCAGTAAGAAAGCGAAACATAACAAGCTCCTTATAAAAACAGGGTATCATCCCTGCGAATTAGAATTACTTACTGTTGGCCGCCTCGCACAATTCCCAGGTTGTGCTACTCTTTCCTTCATTTGCCTACGCTCCATTTTTTCAATTGTAGCATGTCTGCCAATTTGATTGCTATACTAGCACAATTACACAATTCTATTTGTAACACAAGACAACTGTATAAATATGACTTCAACACTTATTACAACAAAGCTATTGACAGAAAAGATCAGAATAATTTACAATATACTCAACCTTATTTTTCCTATATATTGATTTCTTCGGGTTCACAATAAATTGTAATCACTGTTCTTTTAAGTGTAAAAGGGGGGAATACCATGGCTACAGGACAATCTAACAGCCAGTTAGGAAAATCTGTTGGAGCCAAAATTCGAGCAGCACGACAAGCGTTGAAATATACTCAAAGTAAACTTGCTTCACCAGAATTCTCAGTAAGCTATATTTCCGCAATTGAGCGCGGCCAGATTCAACCTTCTCTGCGCGCGCTGGAGATACTGGCAAGACGCCTTGGTATACCTTCAGCCCAACTCATACAGCTCGATACTCAAAACGAACAGGCCCTTGGATTCGCTACAAGCGTTGCTAAAAACGACGAAGCATTACTAGTACTGGCCCTGCTAGAGGCACAAATCTCTATTTTGCAAGATGACGCAACAAAAGCCATCACCCTCTTAAGTGAACAGCCAACCGGCAAATTGCAAAAAAAGTATTTCCTACAACAGCGAATTTTACTAGGCTGGGCCTATCTGCTTACGTCTGAATTGGATAAATGCATCGTGATACTTACGGAAGGGGAATCATTTGCCAACGAGCAAAATGATTCCTCCAATGCCTTTTCCTTACAAATATATGATTTGATGGGTATTGCTTACGCAAGTATGGGTGATTATGCTCGAGCACTCCAGGCTCACGAACGCTGCCTCAATATATTAGAGACAACACAGCCGCAAGATCCTTTTTTCCTTTGCCATATTTATAACCAGCTTGGCCAACACTATACTCAACTGCAAAAAAGAGACGCTGCGATCCATGCATTTAAACAGGCCATTACTATTATTGAAGAACTCAATACTCCGGAAAATCTACAAACAGCTTACTGGAATAACGCACTCCATCTTGCTGCCACAAAAGAGTACCGGCTGGCAAGCATCTATTTACATAAGTGCCTGGAACTCCAGAATCAGCGTGCGCATGCTCCTTTGAGAAGTGAGATATACTACTATCTGGGTCGAGCATTGATGAAAGGGGACCAGGCGAAGGCGCGAACATACCTGGAAAATGCCCTGGAGCAGAAATCGAACCAGATGGATGCGCTTAGCTTTGCCAGTATTATGACCCGCCTTGCAGAATGGTTTCTTCTACACAATCAGTTACCCGAAGCAGAAAAGTACGCGGAGAAGGCCTCTGAATTAGCAAAACCACTTGGGACAACGCTCATCGCCAGTGAGGCTCTCATCATGTGGGGCCGCGTACAATACGCCCAGGAGACTTACAAAAGCGCGGATAAGCACTTTACTGCCGGTCTGGAAATGCTAGAGCACCTCAGCCTTCCCCTGGAACAATCTGATCAATTTGCACTATATGCGCGCCTTTTAGATGCGCGGGGGAAGACAAAAGAAGCACTACACTATTACAAGCGAGCCTACGAAAGCCAGAGAAAAGTTGGGGGCTATTTATGACTTTTCACCTTCTTTGAAAAACCGATGCCAACAGCTTCTAAATATAAGCAGACTATTTGTACACACAAACGTCTGTATGATACTGTATAGAGGATACACAAGGTTTAGCCAGACTTCTTTTTAGAAAGCAGCAATCAAATATGTCATCGGAAGCAAACAAACACCTCACCCACCTCGACGAAAGTGGCAATATCCATATGGTCGATGTGACCGATCGACCAGAAACGGTACGGGAGGCTACCGCCAGGGCAACTGTACGCATGGCTCCACAAACAGTACAGCTCATCGAGACAAACCAGGTTTCCAAGGGCAGTGTTTTAGAAGTGGCGAAAATCGCAGGTATTATGGCGGCCAAGCAAACACCGCAGATTATTCCCCTCTGCCACCCACTCCCAATGACACACATAGATATCCGTTTCAGACTTGATAGCGCAAGAGGTTTGATCGAGTTAGAGGCAAGTACCCGCACTAACTATAAGACCGGCGTGGATGTCGAGGCGCTGACGGCTGTCACAGTGGCCGCACTGACAATCTACGATATGTGCAAGGGGGTCGATACAACGATTACCATTGAACAAGCTTATGTTGCTTCAAAGAGCGGTGGCAAAAGTGGCACAGTCGAATTTCGACCAGCCGCATCAGGGGGATGATCAAGGCAGCCGCATCAGGGTAGGGCAGGCACCTCAACTAGCGGGACGCACCTCTAAAAGCAAGAACATCACCTCTAACAGGTTACGCTCATCTGGATTGCTAAGCTGTAAGTCAGTCTGGCCTAGCGGTGTTATCATGTTGCCATCTTTATCCACAGGCTCCACAGAACGAATAGACTGTGGATTTCCCCCATTCCAGCGCACAGGCTCGATCAATGAACCCAGGGGTACGGAGATAGACAGATAGCGCCCACGCAACTTCTCATCCAGGTCGTGCAGGTGAAGTTCGAGGACACCTTCGCGCTGAATAATATCTCCTTCAAGGTGACTTGATTGCAGGTAGATCATCGCATGCCCTGCCGGAGTTCCCGCCGAACGCGTGAACGTATCGGCTTTGCGCAGTACTCCTCCGTGACGTGTCCCACTCACGCCAATCAGAGGTGAATAGGAACGAGTCGCCTGTTCTTGCTGAGCAGTAGTATGAAAGTCACGAGTAATTGTCGCGACACGAACGAGGTCATGCAGCGCCCTGACTTTCATACCACTCTGCGTTATATTGGCACTCACCCTCATAGCGCACTGCAATAATGTACGAGCACGTGCTTCCTCATCTATATGGTCACGGTGAGCCTGGCGCAAAACCGCTTCTGCCTGGCTGATTAACAACTGGCAGAGTATAACCGACGCCCCATCAGGAAGCGAGCGGCTGCCATAATTGATACTCTGCACCTTTTCACCGGACTTCACAGCATAGGACAGGGCATCATACAATTCCAGGTACGCACTGTGACAAATAGTACATCCCGCTAAATGATAGAGTAGTGGAGCATAATGGACCGTCGCCTGGACATCGTTTCGCAGCAGGGCCATAATGAAATCCGGCAGTTGCCGGTAAAATTGAGGGTGATACTCGTCACCAGCAGCTACTTCATCCTCAGCTGCATCTTCTTCGTTTATAGAAACATTCCCTGTATCTTGTGGAGCACGCGCTAAAACATAGCGCAACCAGCGTGCCAGTCTTTCATACTTGTTATCATTATTAGATGATTCATCGAATTGTTCGTTATCGTTCATTTTCAACCTCTCCTGAGCAAACAAGGCAGCCACATCCAGAGGATGATGAAGGCAACTTATTCCTCTCTATAGAAGCGCATTAATTGCTTCATCTGGGTCAACGTGATATGGATGACGGCATCGCCATGCCAATCAAATAAACCTTCAGCCACCAGTTGCTTCAGACCTGTACGCACATCACTTTCAGTGAGGTCTTCCTGCGCAAGGGTCTGAATATCTACCACAAACTCACTGAGATGCGTAGATTGTACTCCATACTCTGTCAAACGTAAGGCAACGATAACTGTCAAATTCGTGCTTTGCTGCTGGAGACAGTGGCGTAATTTTTTATGCGCGTGATCCTTGTGTTGACTTATATTAGCAAGAGTCTCCCCGCTGCTTGCCTCCGGATCTTTGCCTGGTTGATCCTCAAGAACGCTTTTGAGCAACTCAGTCGCATCGAACTCTCGCAACTCCTGGAGGATTGCCTGAAACTGCTTGGGAGCGACGCTTAGCATTTTGATGCAATGTTTCAGTAGATTGCGCAGTGCTTGTTGAGTGGCCAGTTCGAGCGCAGCCTGTTCTGGTGTAGGAAACGGCGGCGCTCCACCAAGGTTCTCGGTCGCTTCATTCAGTAAATCTTCCTCAGTATCGATGCCTTCTGTTCCTTCAAGATCGGTAGCATACGTCATTTGCAGACGTCTTTTACGCAGTCGATCGATGGCTTTGTTGCGAATACTGCGATTGAGGAAAGTATAGAACTGGGCGTTGCTCAGTCCATCCAGTACGGTAAGTGGCGTTCTATCCCCACAACCAAGAAGACCCAGGCGCAGTAGTTGCTCTACTACATGTCCTATAACCAGGTCAACCTCAACTTGATCAAATTTGAGTACATCTAAAGAGCGTTGAGCATGCCAGCTTAAATGTGCATACAAGGCCGGATAGGTCTGTTCCGCGCGATACCTCAGATCGTGTGCCGTAAAGGGCATACGGATTTCCTCCGCATTACCTGCTGATGCGCATAAAAAATTAAAACAGGATCAGTTACGCATCTCAACAGGCTGTCGTTTACCAAAGCGCGGCGAAAGGCCCCTGGATGTATCCACGGGGATGAACGCCGCGCCACCCCCAGGCGGGAAAACACTAGACATCTATTCTATTGTATGATACACTGCATTCAGTTCTTTTGCACGTTTCAAACCTATTAGTGTTTCGGTGAGTTCTCTGGCGTAGGGCCAGAGGTAAAAATGCTACCGTGTTGAAAAGTCGTGCCATGCCATACAGAGGTCTGTGAGT
>JBGQJX010000301.1:0-5373 GCA_041499255.1 Ktedonobacteraceae bacterium
AATCGGCTTTAGTGGTCATCAGCATATCGGTGATGAAGCAGCGACCGCATTTGTTGCTCAGAGCATAAGAGAACTGCTTGAGAAATATCAGCAGCAAGCACAGCAACAAGGTCGAGATGTCATTGTCTGCTCCGCGCTAGCAATGGGATCAGATCAACTTTTTGTGCAAACCGCTCTGGAACTGAATATTCTTGTTGAAGCCGTCATTCCTTGCGCCCAATACGAAACTATTTTTCCCTCTGATGCTGCTATTGATGAATATAACCAATTACTCTATCACGCTTATAAGGTCCACAAACTTCCTGCTTTTGAGTGTACTGATGAAAGCTACCTAGCTGCAGGTCAGTGGATTGTTGATCGCTCAGACCTGGTGTTATTGGTCTGGAATGGTTTGCCACCAAGAGGCAGAGGGGGCACGGGCGATACAGCCAGCTATGCCCGCTTGGTAAAACGTCCCTATGTCCACATTAATACACGACAGCAAACGGTGAAGATGTATGGAGATATCGCGACTCATTTAACGGCTACAGCAACAACCGCTCCTAAACAAGAGTTTATAGTTGCAAAGGATATGGTATATCATGGGTCAACGCTTGTAGTTAATCAGTACCGTTTACGTATGCCTGATGGTAAAGAGATAGTACGCGATATTGTCGAACGGCCAGAAAGTGTTTTGGTGTTACCCATAGGTCAGCCAGACATACTTCTTATGGTCGAGGAATATGATCTGGGTGCGGGAGTATGGCAACTCAAGTTACCAGGAGGGAAGCTTGACGGTGTTACTCCTGAGGAAATTAGGTGGCAAGCCGAGGTAGAGTTACGCCAGGAAACTGGTTACAAACCTGGTAAGCTTGAAAAACTGCTGGATTTCTATAGCCATCCTGGCTACGTAGCCCACAAAGTGCATCTGTTTATGGCCCATGATTTGGAATGGGACCCGTTGGAGATGGAGGCGCATGAGGAGATACGAGTGCGAACCCTTACTTTGAAAGAGGCACTCGCTGCTACTCAACTGGATTACCGCTGTGATCCTGAGGCAGCGCTGGCACTCTGGCTGTATGCAGGACGGTCGGCTGTCTGCAATTACTGATGAGGAAGCTAGTAAATGATGAACATTGATGATGCAACTCGCGCGGAGCTTGTGCGTGAGATCGCACAGACGTTAGCGAAGAAACAATGCCTTGCCTTTGCGTCGGATTTTCATGCCTTTGCGGAGGGGCGACGACTTGTCCTGGCCGGTGTGTCTTTTGACAAATTTCCCAGGGGACCTGATACGAAGCGAAGTGATGGGGATGTTGTTGCACACGCAATTGTGATGGCCCTGGCGGCAGCAGTTAACCAGGGTGATATTGACGACTGGTTTCCTGACAAGGGCGAAACGGGTGTATCATCCATTGAGTATTTGCCGGAAATGCGCAGCCGTCTGATTGAGCCAGAACGCTTGCTCCTGGGTACCGTGGATGTGACAATTCTTTGTGGTGAGCAACCGCGCATGAAAAAGCGCCTGGCAGAGATGCGGCAGAATATTGCTGATGGGTTGGGTATCGATGAGGATCAGGTGCATGTGAAAGTAACAAGCATGGATGGTCAGGATGAGATTGCTCGCCTGGAAGGTATTGAGGCGCGTGTGTTGATTAGCCTGTGGAAGGGGCTATGAAAGAAATGAACCTGGCCACGCATTTGACACAACCCCTAATCCCTTATACAATCCTACCATCATTCGAGACCGCGCACAGTGCGCGCTTCGTAGAAAACATATTTGATGTGAGGTAGGTTTACACGCGGTATGGAACATCTCAACGCGGTGATTCTGGCCGGGGGGAGCGGGACGCGGCTGTGGCCGCTGAGCACGCCCAATTTCCCTAAACAATTTCTGCCACTGCCCGGTGGTAAAAGTATGATACAAGAAACGCTGGCGCGGATTGCGCCGCTTATTGCGCCTGAGCGCGCCTGGGTTGTTACCGGACGCGCTATGGCCGGGTTAGTTCATGAACACTTGCCAACTATTCCCATGGACCATATCCTTGGTGAGCCGATGGGACGCAATTCGGCGCCTGCTATTGCCTGGGTAGCGGCAGTCATCGCGCGGCGTGATCCACAAGCAATCATGGCTTCGTTCCATGCCGACGCGGTAGTGACCAATGTTGAAGCGATGAGGCAATCGCTGAAGCTTGCTTATACTTTGGCCGAACAGGGGTACCTGGTGACACTGGGCGTTAAACCAACTGCCCCCGAAACTGGCTTAGGATATATCCGTTTTGCCGACCAGGTAAGCGAGGGCTATGGACAGCGAGCTTTTTTGGCCGAGCGTTTCGTCGAGAAACCCAATCTGCTGACAGCGCAGAGCTACTTGAAGGATGGCCACTACGTGTGGAACAGCGGTATGTTTGTCTGGAAAGTAGAAGTGATCCTGGCTGAAATGCGCGCTCATCTGCCTGAGCTGGCACGAAAAATTGATAGCATTGTCAGCGCGATGGGAACGCCAGAGGAAATCTCGACCATTGATGAAATCTGGCCAACGCTGACGCCTATTTCAATTGATCACGGCATCCTGGAGAAGACGAAGAAGCTCGTCGTGATACCTGCCGATCTTGGCTGGAATGACGTTGGCAACTGGGAGCAGTATGGCTCTCTCTTCCCTGCCGACGCTCAAGGCGTAGGCGCTGTTGGCAGTCACGTGGGCCTGGAATGTCAGAATGTCTTTGTGTATAACGATACAGCACGCAAGGTGTATACGATTGGCCTGGAAGATATCGTTGTTATTGAAGTGGCCGACACGGCTGTGATCTGTCATAAAGATTATGTACAGCGCGTAAAAGAGCTGGCAGAGCTCCAGCAGAATATAGGGGAATAAAGAAAAGCACATAGAAGAGCGGCGTATCCTGGCGAGGATGTCCCTGCTCTACTATGTGCTATAATATTTACAACTCTAATTGGTGCTGTGCTGTAGAAATGGAGTCTCCCGATATGCTCTCCGAACAACCCATGCTGGGTACGCGCGGCATGGTCGCGTGTGCTCACTACCTCGCTACTCAAGCTGGCCTTTCCATATTGACGCAGGGCGGAAATGCCATTGATGCTGCCATTGCTGCTAACGCAGTTATGACAGTCGTCTATCCATCAACCTGTTCGGCTGGTGGTGATATCTTTATGCTCATCTGGGAGGCTAAAACACAGCGACTTTATGCCTTAAATGGCAGCGGGCGCGCTCCTCGCGGCATGACGCCAGAGTACTTATTGTCCCGGGAAATGAAAGAGATTCCCGAGACAGGTCCACTTTCTATCAATGTGCCAGGCGCAGTGGATGGCTGGTTTGAGGCTTTGGGTCGTTTTGGGAGACTTTCAGCGGAGACGATCTTTGCGCCGGCCATTGCCTATGCGGAAGAGGGGATGCCGGTCAGCCCCAAGTTGGGCGGCTGGATATACCGTGGTGAGCGCATACTCAAACCCTGGGAGAGTACGGCAGCAGTTTTCCTGCCTGGCAATCGACCGTTGAAAACCGGCGCAGTTTTGCGCCAAACTGACCTGGCCAAGACCTATCGAGTGCTGGCGAAGGAGGGGCGTGATGCCTTTTATCACGGGCCGCTAGGCCGCTCGATCACCGAATATGTGCAACGCTGCGGCGGCGTACTCTCGCAGGAGGATTTACAGGCTCACCACTCCGATTGGGTTGAGCCGATCTCTACTAATTACCGGGGATATGATGTCTACGAATTTCCGCCCAATTCGCAAGGCATTGCTGCTCTGGAGATGCTTAATATTCTTGAAGGCTTTGATCTCAAAGCGCTGGGACACCAGACCGCTGATTATCTACACCTGTTCCTTGAAGCGAAAAAACTAGCCTTTGCTGATCGCGATCGCTACGTCTCAGATCCGGCGTTTGTGGATGTGCCAGTTGAACGCCTGTTGAGCAAAACATATGCTAAAGAACAGCGCAGCAGGATTGATCCTAAGAAGGCGACACCATTTTTTGCGGCGGGCCTTGAAAAAGATGGCGATACGATGTATCTTTGCACGGCGGACAGCGAAGGAAATGTTGTTTCTTTAATTCAGAGCCTCTACCATGGTTTTGGCAGCGGGATCATTGGCGGTGATACGGGGGTATTGTTGCATAACCGGGGCTCGTACTTTTCTCTTGATCCGCGCCATGTTAATTACCTGCAGCCTGGGAAACGCACGATGCACACCCTCACGCCAGCAATGGTTTTGAAGAATGGAGTGCCATATATCGCGCTGGGATCAATGGGAGGCGATGCTCAACCGCAGATTCATGCGCAGGTGCTTTCGTCCATCATAGACTTTGGTTTGAATGTCCAGCAAGCGATCTCGGCCCCGCGCTGGCGCAGCGGGCGCGTGAGAATTGCATCGCCACATAAGGGACGGCAATTAAGTGGCCAGAGCGGCGTTGATGAACACGTGGAGGGCAACGTAGCCGAAGCGGTGATGATGGAAAGGCGCTTTATGAGCGGTGTAGCTCTTGAACTCGATTTACTTGGTCATCGTACCATTGTGGAGGGCTTGTGGGAAGATGGTATGGGTCATGCTCAAGCTATTCTCATCAATCCAAATACACATATTTTTGAGGGGGCTGCCGACCCACGTTGTGATGGTCTCGCGCTTGGTTGCTGAGACTCTCGCCGCCTACAGAGCGGGAGGTTCCTGTTCCTGTTCCAACGCTTCTAGCCTACCGCGTCGATAGACCAGCCCTAGTTGGGCAGTGGCAAGACTTTTAGGCAGACGCGCTCCGGCGCGGGAAATGCCCACGCTTCGGGGCAAGACCTGCCCCTCTTTCGCACGTTGTTGCAAGACCTCTACCGCTGCCTGCAGGCGCAGTTCCGCACCCTCCCATTGTTCATGGGCGATAGAGGGAATACGGTCTGGTGGATGAAGATAGGCCGCGAGAAACGCAGAATATAAATCGCGTTGTACAGGTCCAATGCCACAGGAGCACTGATGCCATCGCTGCGACAACGGTTTTTTCGCGTATCTGCCGCAACCGTGGCAGTACTGTGACAGCCTAGTCGTTCGCGTAGGAACTTCGTTCAGGGTGCCGCCGGTGCTTGCAACCGTGCGTCTCAGATGTTCTATGAGCATCCCTGGGGCATGTAAGCCCACGCTTCTGCCGTAACGTTTCTGCCAGCCTCTGTACGATATCTTCTCAATGTGAACCTGATTACCGATGCGCACAATCTCGTTTACCAGCCGTCCATGCAGGCTTTTGCGGTGAGCCGCTAGCTTGCGTTCATGGTGAGCGAGTCGGTGCCGTGTTGCGAGATACCCTTTGCTATTCTTCCATACGGAGCGCCGCTTACCATGCTTTTTGACGCGCCCTTTTGTATCGTAATTTGCGGGGTTATTGGCACGGCGTTGACG
>JBGQJX010000302.1:0-5341 GCA_041499255.1 Ktedonobacteraceae bacterium
AGTATGGTGGGGATACCGGTCACAATAATAGCCACGCCAATCACCAGCGGTATCACACTATTGTGACCAAAAAATTCAAAGTGATCAGTCAATTGAACGATTACTCCGGCCAACAAGAGCGTGAGGGCAATCCTCATCGAAGGGTTGGCAAGTTGTTTACGCATATGGCTATTACCTTTAGTATTTGGTGTATAAGCTTATTTCCTATTATAGAGCACCTGGCAAGGCATACCGTGCCTGCACCTCTTCTTTAGTCTCTACGGCATATGATATAATTCCAGTGAGACATGAAGGAGGGAATACTCGTTGGAACTACACGAGAGCAAACATATTGGGGAATGGCGCGACACCACCGCCCGCGAAGCCAAAGAAAAATCGGCCGAGCGGCAGCCGCAATTTACCACCAGTTCACACATCCCCGTGCCCGACCTCTCCACCGCAGAAGAAATGCCTGACTTTGACGTCCATACTCAACTGGGTTACCCGGGCGAATTCCCTTTTACTCGCGGCATTCACCCCGCAATGTACCGTTCACGTATGTGGACCATGCGCCAATACGCGGGCTTCGCCTCGGCGGAAGAGTCGAATAAACGCTATCACTTCTTGCTTTCACAGGGCACCACTGGCCTCTCCGTGGCTTTCGACCTCCCCACCCAGATGGGCTATGACGCCGACCACCCCTTCTCAGAGGGCGAAGTTGGCAAGGTCGGTGTCTCGATTTCCAGCCTGGAAGATATGGAAACCTTGCTGAGTGGCCTGCCACTTGACCGCATCAGCACATCCATGACCATTAATGCGACCGCCAGCATTCTACTGGCGCTCTATATCACCGTCGCCAAAAAACAAGGCGTTCCGCTTCACAAACTCTCTGGCACTGTGCAAAACGATATCCTGAAGGAATATATCGCCCGCGGGACCTATATCTACCCGCCCCGGCACTCGATGCGCATCATCACCGACATCTTCCGCTTTTGTAGCGAGAACATGCCACGCTGGAACACCATCAGTATCAGCGGCTATCACATCCGTGAAGCTGGCTCAACCGCCGCGCAGGAGGTCGCTTTTACCCTCTCCAACGCCATCAGCTACGTACAATCAGCCGTTGACGCAGGTCTCGACATCGATACATTTGCTGGTCAACTCTCCTTCTTTTTTAATAGTCATAACAACCTCTTCGAGGAGGTCGCCAAGTTTCGCGCGGCCCGCCGCATGTGGGCGCACATTATGCGTGAGCGTTTCCATGCCAAGGACCCGCGCTCAATGATGTTGCGCTTTCATACGCAGACCGCCGGTTCGACCCTCACCGCCCAGCAGCCCGATAATAATATCGTGCGCACCGCTTACCAGGCTCTGGCCGCGGTGCTCGGCGGCACGCAGTCCCTACATACCAATTCAAAAGACGAAGCGCTCTCTCTCCCTACCGAAGAGGCCGCTCGCGTTGCTCTGCGTACGCAACAGATACTGGCCTATGAAACAGGCGTAGCAGATGTTGTCGATCCCCTGGCCGGCTCTTACTTTGTCGAGTCCCTGACGGACGCCATCGAGGAACAGGCCCAGGACTACATCAAGCAGATCGATGCGCTTGGTGGCAGCGTGCGAGCCATTGAGCGCGGCTTTATGCAGGCCGAGATCGAGCAGGCCGCCTACGAGTATCAACATGCCCTGGAAGGGCAACGTGCCATTGTTGTCGGCGTCAACCATTTCGTCTTAGAAAATGAAGCGCGTCCACACCTCATGCGCGTTGATCCCACGGTAGGCAATCGCCAGGTGGCGAAACTGGCTGAGCTGCGCCAGCGGCGCGACAATGCCAGGGTACAGCAAGCATTGACAGCCCTGGAACGGGGCGCGACCGGCGCCGAAAATCTTCTCCCGCTGATTATCAACGCCGTCGAGGCCTACGCCACCCTGGGAGAAATCAGCGATGCCATGCGCCGCGTCTTTGGCGAACAACAAGAGAGATCAAGTAATACGTAGGGACCTAATTCATTGTGTCCCCTGGATAGAAAAACATATGCAGCACTTTAACGCGGAAAATGTCACAGAGTCACACGAGTATTATGGGATCGATCCCCTGGGATCACCCTCGGACAACATTTACCCCGCCCGCGATGCCGAGCGCAGTCAACACTCCTTCGATCATATAGGAACCAGGCTCACCGCATCCCCCAATGCCCCCATAGGCCTTTTTGATTCAGGCGCGGGAGGATTAACCGTTCTGTCAGCCCTCAGGCAAGCATTACCCTGCGAAAACTACATCTACTTTGGCGATACCGCGCATTGCCCCTACGGCTTGCGTAGCGTTGCCGAGGTGATCGAGCTTTCATGTCGCATCAGCCAGTTTCTCATTGATCAGGGAGCGAAACTCATCGTTGTAGCTTGCAACACCGCCTCGCAAGCAGCACTAAACACCTTACGCGCAACCTTTTCCGTCCCCTTCGTCGGCGTCGTTCCAGCGGTCAAGCCCGCCGCTCGTGCCACTAAAAAAGGACGGATTGGCGTTGCCGCCACAAATCAGGCCGCGAAAGCGCTCTATCTCCGCCAGCTCATTGATGAATTCGCCGAGGGCATCGAGGTGTATGCTGTCGGCTGCCCCGAACTCGTGACATTAGTGGAACAGGGTGAGCTTGATGGTCCCGGCGTCGAAGAAGTCGTGCGTCATGCATTACAACCGCTTCTCGCGCAGGATGTCGATGTTATCGTTCTCGGGTGTACCCACTTTCCTGCGCTGCGACCGGTCATTGAACGCATTACCAATCATCGTGTCCAGGTTATTGATAGTGGATCAGCGATAGCACGCCGCACACGTTCCGTGCTGGACGCGGAAGCGCTTATCCATCAAGGGAACTCAGCAAGCGCCAACGGTGAACTTCAGCTATGGTGTAGTGGCAACCCCGCTGTGTTTAGCGCGGTCTCCAGTAAGCTACTTGGTTATCCCATTGTTGCTACTCAAGCCACACTGTAAGGAGCTTTATGCCGGAACATCTTGCTGTCGATGCCGATGAGCATCCAGTAATTGAGCCATCTTCACCCAGACCACTGCGTACACGTTTCGCCCGGCAAATTTCCAACATTCTTGCGCCGGTCACAATTTCTGTACCCGGCGTGCTGTTAGTGGCCTTCTATAATGCTCGGAGCCTGGCCTCCGCTCTTTTCTATGCCTGCGTTACCTTCTTTTTCCTCAGCTTTGGACCAATGCTCTATATCATCATCGGCGTGCGTCTCGGCAAGTTCTCAGATCTGGAAGTGAGCCGGCGCAAAGAGCGTGTCGGGCCGGTTCTTTTCAGCATTGCGTCCGTCCTGGCCGGCCTGGTGACGCTAGCCTTAATCAAGGCTCCCAAGAACCTACAAACATTACTCATTATTACCGCTGTGAGCGCTGTTGTCCTGCTGCTGATTACATTGAGGTGGAAAATTAGCTTCCATGCCTCCTCCCTGGCAGGCACAGTGACATTTCTTACCATACTCTACGGAGCCTTTGTATTACCCGCTTTTCTTCTGGTTGTCCTGGTTAGCTGGTCACGTGTAGTGTTACGCCGTCATACGGTGGCCCAGGTGGTTGCCGGCGCGCTCTTAAGCATTATGCTGACCTCAGTGATTCTGTTCATACGGGGAGTTTAGATGCACATTACATTCCTTGGTCAAGCAGGTTTATTCATTGAAACAAAACATGGCACAATACTGTGTGACCCGTGGTTTAACCCGGCCTATTTTGCCTCGTGGTTCCCTTTTCCCAGCAATGAGGACGTGGAGATTGAAAAATTGAGTCGTCCAGACTATCTCTATATCTCGCACCTCCATCATGACCACTTCGACCCCCAGTTTTTGCGGGATCACGTCTGGAAAGAGGCCACCATCCTTCTGCCGGATTATCCACTGAATCTTCTTGAGCGGGCTCTCAGGGATATCGGCTTTACGAAGTTCATCTACACAAAAAACTGCCAGACAGTCGAGGTCAATGGCTTGCGCTTCACTATTGTGGCAATGGTCGCCCCCATCGATGGACCGCTCGGCGACTCAAGCCTGATTGTCAACGACGGCGAGACGTGCATCTTTAACCAGAATGACTCCCGTCCCATAGATTTAGACATTCTGACCCAGTTTGGGCCGTACGATGCCCACTTCCTGCAATTCTCCGGCGCTATCTGGTACCCCATGGTCTACCTGTTCCCAGAAAAGATGATGCAGGCGCTTGGCCGCAAGAAACGCGAGAATGAGATGGCCCGCGCGCTGCGCTATACCCAGCAGATCAATGCCACCTACGTCATTCCATCCGCCGGGCCGCCATGTTTCTTAGACGACGAGATGTTTCAATTCAATGATTTCGATCGCGACTCCACGAACACGTTCCCCGACCAGACCGTCTTTATCGAGTATTTGCAGGAACGTGGCTGCGATAACGGGCGGCTGATGATCCCCGGCACTGTCGCCGCCTTCGAACGCGGCGTCTGTACAGTGACACACCCACTTCCTGAGGAGCAGGTAAAAGCCATTTTCACAGAAAAACGCAGCTACCTCGAAGCCTACCAGGAACGCAAGCGCCCGGTCATCGCAGCCGCCAGGGCGAGCTGGCCCCGCGGCCAGGTTGATATCGTTTCAGCGCTGCGCGATTGGTTTGAGCCTCTGCTGGAAACCGCGGATCTCACCTGCGTCGGCGTCAACGGGCGCCTGCTCATCGACTGCGGTGAGCAAGCAGTGGTCATTGATTTCCAGAAGCGGAAAGTCTATCCCTGGGACGGCGAAGAGTGGGAGTATCGCTTCCAGATTGACCCCGCGCTTATCGAGTCCAGCATCATCCGCCACGTCGAGGACTGGATCAACGACCTCTTCCTTTCCTGCCGTTTCAAAGCTGAGCGCAAGGGACCATACAACGAATACGTCTACATCTTTTTCAAGGGCCTTACACCAGAACGCATCCAATATATCGAAGGCTATTACGCGGAACAGACGCCGGAGCACCAGTTCTGGGAAAGCAACGGCTATCGTATCCAGCGCCGCTGCCCGCACCTCAAGGCCGACCTGACACGTTTCGGCAAGATAGAGGACGGCATCCTCACCTGTACCATGCACGGCTGGCAATTTGAGCTTGCCACCGGCAAATGCCTTACCTCCGACGACCGCAAGCTCTACGCGCAGCCTCTCAATGGAGATGGAACAACAACGGGTGAAGAACAGCAAGAGTGGGTCAAACCCCCCGCCGTCAAGTGCAAACATTGCTGGTACGTCCCCCCCAAAGAAAAAAGAATAAGCCAATAAAAAGCGGGGCTGGGGCGCCCGTTTTGCGGGGCAGCCCCGCGTTTTTTTTGGGTTAATTATGTGCCCCCCGGGCCCCCCCGCGCGCGGG
>JBGQJX010000303.1:0-5329 GCA_041499255.1 Ktedonobacteraceae bacterium
GGAATATCGCTATTTGGGCCAATCAATACAGAAATTTCTGTTGCATAGCGACGCGACAGGCGCTCAAGCTCAGCGCGAGAGAGCTTATGCGGATCACAAAGAACGCCTCCTTTGGCTCCCCCAAAGGGAATGTTAACAACCGCGCATTTCCATGTCATCCACATTGCCAGTGCGCGCACCTCATCAAGCGAGACTTCGGGACTAAAACGGATGCCACCTTTGGCTGGGCCACGATTGATGTTGTGCTGTACGCGATATCCTGTGAACATCTCCACGTCACCATTATCCATACGCACAGGAAAATTAACGATCAGTTCACGCTTCGGCTTACGTAAAATAGCTCGCATAGACTGCGAAAGTCCGAGACGGTCTGCTGCTTCATCGAACTGCGAAACCGCGACATCATAGGGGTTAACAATATCAATAGCCACTGCTGAAGAACCTCCTTACTGTTCGACCTATCTTAGGTCTTGTATGCAGCATTGCATAGCGAAGCGCCAGTGCTTCCATAACATTTCGCGCAGGCGTATCATAAACATCCTGCTGGAACACTGAGCGATGCCATATAGGGGAAAGCCCGCCAGTACTCAAGCGGGCCAATACAAAACTATGATACCCAAAGTATAACACCTGAAATGAGGGGCTTTCAAGTTTTATGGCGCACCGATTAACCTTACAGAGCACAACACCCGTAGGGGCGGGCGAGGTGTGGATGTTGGGTGGGGACCCTTGGGTCGCCCTCGTAGCTGTTTCTTAATGTTGCAGTAGATAGACACCCGACCAATCTCCAAAGTAGAGGCCAATGGCATTGACGCTCACTCCCTGTACCCACGACGGGATAATAGCCGCCAACGTCTGGTGATCAAGCGGTAGCCAGCCCACATCTTGAATAGCAGTCTGTTCTGCCTGGCTATAAAGTAACATTCGCATGCCATTTGAGGAGGCTAGATCAGCCTGTGTCACCTCCTGGTCAAAGACCGGGTTATTCCATCCACCGTAATTACTGGCCGCAGTTGAGAACAGATTTAGGGTCAGGCAATCATAAGGATCAGGGAAATCCGCGCTCCACGGAATGAAGCCAAACTGCACCAGGTGCTTGTTCAACTCATCGTTATACGCCGTCGTCTCTACAGAACGGAGTGTCACCGGAATACCTAACGCGTCCTGCCACATCCTTTGCAGAGCTGAGGCTTCCTGGGGACTGACCTGGGAACTCGCATAGGAGAAAGTGATTGGAGGAACCGTGGTGAGATCAGGATAGACAGATTCCAGCAGTGATTTAGCCATATTCTTATCGTAGGGTAGAGTTGTAGCAACATCGTTCTGCAGGTAGCCAGGCATACCCGGTGGCATGATAGTAGGCGCCGGGATGACAGAGTCCAAAAAGACAGCATGTGCCAGTGTCACTTTGTCGGTCGCATAGGCAAAAGCCTGGCGAACGGCCGCTTGATCAAAAGGTGGCTTGCTATTATCAAAGAAGAGTGCGTCCGTCTCCAATTGTGGGCTTCTCACAAAGCCAGGCAGACCTTTTGCGGCAACCTGGTCAGTTGTCGCAATATTCCAAACAAAATCATATTGACCTGCCCGATAGGTGGTCAACGCCGTAGTAGCATCATTGGTAAAGATCATATTCACTTTCGCTAACCGGGCCTTGTTCCCGTAGTAATGAGGGTTGGGAACAAAGATCATTTTGACGCTGCGATCCCACTCCTGAACCATGAAAGGCCCGGTGCCCACGCCATTACCAGCAACATGATTTGCCCAATCAGCCTGCCCATACACATCGATGATCTCTTTGTTCAAAGGAAAGAAAACAGCATTCGTGAGCATTTGCAAGAAATATGGTGTGGGCTGTGTCAGGGTGATGCGCAATGTCAAGTTATCGATAGCTTTGACGCCTTGCAGGGTCTTCGTCTTGCCCGCCATTACTTGGTCCGCTCCAGCGATGACGCCCTCGTATAACTCAGCCTGGCTCGACTGTACCTCAGGCAGTAGAGCACGCGTTAGCGTGTAGACGTACGTCTGGGCCGTTACTGGCGTTCCATCAGAGAAAGCAATATCTGGCTTTAAGTGAAAGGTAAAGATTTTATTATCAGCGGAAATGTCCCAGGTCGCCTGGTCAGGAATGACGTTTAGATTGACATCGGAGGTAACAAGGCCACTATAGATCATGCTGAAAACGAGGCTCGTATTTTGATCACTCACCAGCGCGGGATCGGGCGGGTTGCTGTCGTCGATGCCAACATTGGGGAAAGTCAATACCTGTTTTGCTGCCAACCTCGGTGTGCTAGTTGCAATTGAAGTAGTGCCACCGCCACCCCCATTACCACAAGCAGCAAGTATGAGCAGCATGCCTACTAACAAAGTAGCGTACACGTTACGACTGAATTCATGATGCCCACGCATTTTTCTTATCCTACATGCGAATGGGCGACCGCACAGGTCGCCCTTGTACTATCAAACACCCCGTTGCCGACTTATCGGCACCCTCGTTTAATGTTGCAAAATGTAAACCCCAGACCAATCTCCGAAATACAGCCCGTTGCCATTCAGATTCACTCCATGCACCCACGATGGAACAACCGCCGCTAATGCCTGGTGGTCGATGGGGAGCCAGCCAACATCTTGAATAGCAATTTGCTCGGCCTGGTTATACAGTTTGATGCGCTGATCACCAGTCGATTGTTCTGCCTGGTTAATCGTCTGATCAAAGGTGGGATTATTCCACAGACCATTGTTATTTGCTGCCTGCGACGTCAGGTTCAAAGCCAGCCAATCATACGGATCTGGGAAGTCCGCTCCCCACTGCGTGAAGCCGAATTGCACCGCGCGTTGGTTTGTTTCAGTGTTATAGGCCACAAGATCCACAGAACGCAGGTTGACACGAACGCCCAGGGCCGTTTGCCACATCTGCTGCAAAGCATCCGCCTCAGTAGTAGTAACTTGTCCGTTCGGATAGGAAAAGGTGATTGGCGGCACTTTACTGACATCAGGATACACCGATTGCAGCAACGCCCGGGCTTTGTTCTTATCATACGGTATGCCGGAGTAGTCTGGTTGATAACCAGGCATTCCGGGTGGAATAATCGTCTGCGCGGCTACCACCGCATCCTTGAAAATCGCGTGAACCAGCGTCGGTTTGTCAATTGCGTAGGCAAAGGCCTGTCGCACCGCCGCATTGTTAAACGGAGGCATGGTATTAAGGAAGAAGAGCAAATCTGTTTGTAGCAGCGGCTTTCTGACGAAACCGGGCAAGTTTTTGGCGTTCTGCTGGTCATCTGGTGTGACGTTCCACACGAAATCGTACTGCTTGGCCTCGTATGACCTGAAAGCCGTCGAGGGTTCACTCACAAAGTACATATCTACTTCTGACAACCTGGTTTTTGCGCCATAATAATGAGGATTGGGAACCAGAACCATCTTGACTTTATGGTCCCACTCCTTTATCATAAACGGCCCTGTCCCAACGCCCAACCCTGCCACGTGATTCGGCCAATCGCCCTGCCCATACTGGTCGATAATTGACTTGTTCAACGGAAAGTAGAGGGAATTCGTCAGGACCTCGAGGAAGTATGGCGTCGGGCGGATCAACGTGATTTGCAGTGTTGCATCATCAAGTGCCTTGACGCCAGACAGGACTTTTGTTTTACCAGCGCTGACCGCATCTGCGCCGACGATAGCGCTCTCAAAGAACGAAGCAATCCCTGATTTTACTTCAGGCAGAAGCGCTCGCGTCAGTGTATACACATATGTCTGCGCAGTTACAGGGGTTCCATCTGAGAAGGTGATATTCGGCTTGATGTGAAACGTAAAGACTTTATTATCTGGCGAAACGTCCCATGTGGCCTGGTCAGGTACGACATTTAAATTGATATCGGATTTGACAAGCCCACTATATATCATACTCACTATCTGGCCAGTGTTGGCGTCCGGTCCCAACGCCGGGTCAAGCGAAGCGCTATCCGAGATACCCACGTTAGGAAAACGCAATATTTGCTGGGACGCCAGCGCAGGAGTCCCATTCCCGGTCGTTGGAGGAGTTGTTGTACTACCGCCGCAAGCAGCAAGCAGCGCGAGCAGCGCGCTGATAAATAGTAAGGTAGCAGGTATATGAAACGTACGATGATACCGGGTACGATGATACATGTATCGCCTCACTTTCAGAAGCTCCATGATAAATATTACAAGGGAGATGAACCTTGCAGATAATTGTACAACTTCTCTGGTCTGAGAGACAAGCAGTATTATTCCTGACGGAGCCTTGGTGCTTTCATTACAAACATGGACAAACTGGCACGCTACCGACTATAATTAAGGCAGATTATAGTACTGTTCAACGACGAACAGGAGGGAAAATATGCGCATACGTGTGATTGGTGCGCCTATGGACTTAGGCGCTGATCGTCGCGGAGTCGACATTGGCACAAGTGCTATTCGTTACGCGGACCTCAACCATCGTTTACGTAGCATCGGACATCACGTCCAGGACATGGGCAACGTGGTCGTGCCCCAACCTGAAAGCCAACCACTAGGCAACAACCCCAAGTTAAAATATCTTGACCAGATTGTGCACGTTTCTGAAGAATTGATGGGTATTGTAACCTCCATCCTTCAGGAAGGCGATTTTCCTCTCATTCTCGGAGGAGATCACAGCATCGGGCTCGGCTCAATCAGCGGAGTAGCGAAAGTGCACAAAAACGTCGGAGTCTTATGGATTGACGCTCACGCCGATTTCAATACAGACCAGACAACTCCTTCCGGCAATATCCACGGGATGATCCTGGCCTCACTGGCAGGCTTAGGCAATAGTACTCTGACCAATATTGGCGGCTGGTCGCCTAAAATTCATAAAGAAACAATCGTCATCGTGGGCGCGCGCGACCTTGATCGTGGCGAGCAAGAACTGCTCCATACTCACTCCATTCATGTGTTCACCATGTCGGAAATTGATCAGCTTGGTATCACAGAAGTGATGCGGCAGGCATTAACCATCGCGGGACAAAATAATGATGGCATTCATCTCAGTCTTGATATGGATGCATTGGATCCAACAGAAGCCCCCGGTGTTGGCACTCCCGTGCGGGGTGGCTTGACCTATCGCGAAGCTCACCTGGCGATGGAGCTTATCGCAGATTCGCATAAGCTCGTTTCAATGGATGTGGTAGAGGTCAATCCCATCCTCGATCGTGAAAATGCAACGGCGTTACTCGCAGTCGAATTAGTACTTTCGGCCCTTGGCAAAAAGATCCTTTAGGAGCAATGGCGTTCCATACCTGGTTTCTACGTCCCACATGTTGTAACATGGAGACAAACTAGAAACTTATAAGGA
>JBGQJX010000304.1:0-5326 GCA_041499255.1 Ktedonobacteraceae bacterium
CAATCGCGCCCGTGTCGCCCACCTCCTACACACAGGGCGCATGACCGAGGCAGGTCTGGCCGCACTTCCCGCCGATTTACGAGAACACGGTTATTGAGTTTCTATATTGCAGAGCACCCGCGCGGGTGCTCTGCATCCACTCACAATCATAGATTCAATACATCTAAAGAAATTACCTTGCACAACAGAAATGCATGAAGATCGCCAGGCAGCGGAAAAAGGCTATCGCTTCTCGAAGCGCCCCGTTTTCTCTGTCAGACGAATGCGATATATCACAGCAGTTCGGCCGGTCATATGAGCTTCGGGAGCGCCTGTCCCTTCCTCTTTTCGCTGGGATGGCCCCGTTTCACTACCGAGCAGGGGGAGGTACCGATTGAGCAATAACTGCATCACCCGGCTTGCCTCCTCCCCTCCGAGTTCTTCAAATGTTCCCCAGGCAATGACGCTCCGCCAATTCGCCAGGCTGTCCATATGGTCAACTTCGAAGCAGACACGAGGATTGGCACGCATCATGCGGAGCTTCAGCCCCTCCGTCGTATCCCCATAGATACACTCGCCATCGTAAACATAACAGACGGGCACGACATAGGTTTTTCCCTCGGCGTGGCACCCGATACGCCCGACGGCTTCGGACCGTAGAACTTGATCAATCTGTTGCTGATTTAACTCACCGAGCATAGTTTCTTCCCTCCTTGCTTTCTGTTAAGAATGGTAGCTTCTCTGCATCACTTGCTAATCACAATATCGCTGCTTGCTGTTACAAACGCGTCACACTCAAACTGCACACCATCAAGTTGTAACCTTCGCGTAGGCGTACCCCATAGTTCCGCAATCTCCTGGTAAAGCAAACGATCCTTCCACAGGTAGTCACCTTGACAAAAGCCCAAAAACAAGATATTATATAAACAAAAGTTTTATAAATTTTTGTTTATGCAACATAAAGATATCACCGCACTACTACCAGGAAAAGCAATGAACGACTGGCGTGAACTCAAAATAATGGTGAAGGCGCTCGCAGATGTAGCACGCTTGACTATCGTATACCATCTTGCCCACCAGGACGAGATAACCGTGACCGAACTCACCGATATATTGGGACTTAGCCAGCCCCTCGTTTCCTGGCATCTTCGTAAATTGCGCCGCGCCGGCATCATTCGCACTCAGCGCACCGGGCGCCAGGTACATTGTTCCCTGGACAGGAATCGCTACCAATACTGTCTGCAACGTTTAGACACCCTTGTTGATCCTACTGTTCAGCTTGAACAGTTGCTCAGCGGTGAGGCCCTCATCGCAGCGGAAGCGATGCTGGAAGATTAAGAAAAAAGAAGCTGAATGTAAAGTCTTAACAAAACTTTACATTTCTTTAAGCCCGATCTTTAACTTACCTGTTGTAATGTATGTATAAGGGTAGGTAGAGATAAAACATTTGCCCCGATGTGTGCTTGCAAAAGCCACGAGGGGATCACTATCGTGAAGGAGTTACATGTCAACAATCAAAGGAACTAACGAAACCCGGAGAGAGGAAAATGAAAGGACTTGTTCAGGAACAGCAATGCTGCACAAACGCAGGCAGATGACGCAACAGCAGGCGCACCATTCTGGTAAATTAGGCAAAGCTGATCTGCACATGCACAGCACATACAGCGACGGCGTGGCAACAATTGAGCAAATCCTTCATCGCGTCCAGCATCGTACCAATCTAGACACCATCGCCATTACCGACCACGATGTTATAGATGGAGCTTTAAGGGCGCGTGATCTCTGGGCAAAGAGAGACTATCGCTTTGATTTTATCGTCGGTGAAGAAATCAGCACAAAAGAAGGTCATATGCTGGCACTCTTCATCGAGAAGCGCATCCAGCCAGGATTGAGCATTGAACGCTCTATTGACCTGGTGCACGAGCAAGGAGGGCTGGCTATCGTCGCCCATCCACTTAATCCCATCTTTCGCCATAGCTGCCAGCGCGAAGTATTAGATCGCATTCATGTTAACAAAAATGTGTGGCTAGATGGTATTGAAACGTGGAACGCGAGTTTTTGTGGTATCGGCGCCAATCGAACAGCCATGCACGTCAATCGTGAAGTCTATGGTTGGGCAGAAGTTGGTAACAGCGACGCTCATACCCTGAGTGCCATTGGACGAGGTTGCACCTGGTTTGAAGGGAAATCGGCGCAAGATGTGCGCGCCAGCATTGAAGCTGGCCTCACCGCTCCAGGCGGAAAACTATGGGGCATGAATACATACCTACGATTGGCCCATCACCATATCAGCAACCCCAGCATCATCGTTCGTAAACTAAGTGTAGCCTAGTAGCCTGGCAGCACACATATAGAATAATTCAGGGCAGAGTGAACCTGTCCTGTAGCCACACCTTCCCCTGATATTTCATAGGGCAGGCAATGCTAATAAAAAGGCTAGTCCTCAAAGGGCCAAGTATGATACAATAGGGATATGTTTAGCAGACGCATACAGCAACGAGCCAGGCACTTTGTTACTCTGCTCATACGTCCGCTAGTTCAGCTAGGTGTCACACCAAATACATTGACCGTAATAGGGCTACTGCTCAGCATATTGACCGCTGGAGTATTAGCCCAGGGATACCTGGTGGCTGGAGGATTGTTGGTGCTGTTTGCTGGAATTTTTGACATGTTCGATGGGGCGATGGCGCGTGTTTGTAACAGCGCCTCAACCTTTGGCGCTTTTTACGACTCGACACTTGACCGCTATTCGGAAAGTATCATCCTGTTTGGACTGCTTTTATACGCTTTGCTGCGACCAGGCCTACATGACAATTTCTGGCCGTTTGCACATGAGCAGCTCTGGATGATCGCGCTAATTTATATAGCAGTGGTCGGCTCCTTAATGGTAAGTTATACAAAAGCCCGCGCCGAAGGATTGGGGCTGGAGTGCAAAACTGGCTTGCTTGCTCGCCCTGAACGTGTCGTGTTACTGGCTATTGGGCTTTTATCCGGCACTAGTATCTGGGCGCTGATCTTGCTTGCGGTTTTTTCGCAGGTTACTGCTATAGAACGCGTTGTCCACGTTTGGCGCATTACCAACCGCGCTGCGCAGTTGAGCAAGGCGCCGAACATCTCAGTCGATGTGCTCGCCAAAGCGAATGATACAAGTACAGACAATCGCCATGCGCCAACAACAACAGTGGGGAAGAACGATGGAGGGCTGGTATAGCCCTCTGTTCTCCCTGTGCTCACCAGTGTTCCGCCGTTCGATAGTGGTGCGCATCAAATATGAAGATAACGGCGTAGACAAAGAAGATCGGACCGGATCAAAACAATACACGTAGCGTAGTAGAAGAAAGTTGCCCGAGGATAAGGTAGGTAGGGACAGCCATCTTCAGTCGAACGTTCTCTGAGGCGAGCACCTGCGCTCCGGTCCGTAATACTGAGACTGGAGATCTTAGTGACAACACAAAATATTCATCCCGAGCATAGCGACGTTGAAGAATCCGTCGTGAAGCATGAACCTGTCTCCGAAATCGAGGCAAGTCCACCCTCTCCCACCCCGGAAGCTTCCGCAACAAACGAAAGCGTTTCGCCGGCCGGTATGCAGAATGTACTGCAAGAGGAACACAGTTCTAAACCAACCCACATTTCTCAACAAGACCAAACTGCGGCAAATAGCGCAACGACAGAGCCTGACACATTTTTTGCCGCCTCTAGTGCGCAAACCACTCCCGAACCCATCGCGGAGCCAATAGAGACATCGCTTGCAAATTCGCAGGTGAAAGAAGAAGAGATCCGACCTTTCACCGCCTATATTGAAGAATTCCAGCAGACCGAAACACGCCTTGGCTCTTCACTGACAGAATACGCCAGCAACTCTTTTACACGATTGCCTGCACCTGATGAGCAGCAAGAGGAGAAACCCGCCTCCCGCGGTGAATCGGAAGAGACCCAACCGTCTACTACTGGTGAAACCGAGACACCTGAACGTGAGGCTCCAACCCCTGTACCTGCAGCGCGCCCTGTCTCGCCGCTGTTACGTCCAGCTACACCTCGAACACGATCGCGCCATGGGAATGCTCGTCAACGTGAAGGGGCTCCTGTAGTAAAAGAAGAGCCCATCCAGAAAGCGGTGGAACCACAGAAGACAGAAACAGCGCCATCAGCACCAGTGGTAACGGAACCTGCTCCCCATGCTGTTGAAGAACAGCCGCGCCCAGCACGCCGCTACCGCTTCGACCGACCAGCGGTTCCGGCGGCAACCGCGCCAGCATCAACACAATTTACACAGGTCCGCGCTGAGGAGAACAAAGAGATCCCTGGCAGCAGCATCGCGGTCCCTACCGGACGTACAGAAAATGGGCAAGCTTCTAACGGACAACGTGGAGAGAAAGAGGCGCCACCTGTTCAACAGGCCAAACAAGCCACTCAAGCCACACAGCCGCCCGAAAAAGCCGCAACCAAACAAGTTGAAATCCAGGAGGCTCCCGCGGAGCTGGGCGGTACTACACCCGCAACAGCAGCAGTTCCTGAGCACGCCCGTGGTCGTCGCCATGCCCAGGAACGCCAGCGCGCGAAAGCGCAGGCATCAACCCCGGCACCCGTCCCAACGGCACCAGTGGCCGAGATTGCAGCAGAAGTTATCGTAGCAGAGGTTCCTCCGAAGGAAGAGGAACATCCAGAGGAACTTCCACCACTGGAATATTCCGAGTTGCAAAAAGCCAACTCGCGCCGCCGCCGCCGCCGCCATTCTAACAACGCCGCAAGCCCTGCTGGCCCGGCCAACGTCGCTCCATTGCCTGCGGTAGTGAAACCAGTAACAGCAGAAACCTCTGTTACTCCAATACCTACACCAATATCGCCGGTCGTCATACCACGCACTCCAATACCCGCGCCAACAAGTCAGGTTACTATCACTTCCGGCTACACTGTCGGCCAGATGAATCAAGGTCGCGAAGGTACCAGTCCCTTTATGGGGCCTGAACCATCACCTGCTCGTGGCACAATGGCCGCACAGAATGTACGTTCAATCCGTACAGATGCACAGCGTACACCCGTTTATCCCGTGCGTACCACTGAGGCAAGCTCAGCCTCTGTGCATCAGCTTGCCAACGTCGTGGCACAGGCAATTCAAACACAAACTGATCGCATGGTGGCCGAACTTCGGCGCGCAAACCAGAGTCCTACCAACGTTTCTGTTTCACTGCCACCCTTCCCATCGACTGAGCGAGTAGGGGTCTTTGTAGATGTGGCTAATCTACTCTACTCGGCACGTACTCTCCGTATGACGGTAGACTTTGGGAAGTTGCTCGACTTCCTGCGCGGCAATCGCCGCCTCATCAGGGCACATGCTTACTGCCCC
>JBGQJX010000305.1:0-5316 GCA_041499255.1 Ktedonobacteraceae bacterium
CAGGCGCCGCTCGGTCAAATCTAATTGCTGGGCCAAAGTCCTGGCTTTGTCAGGAGCGGCGTCTTGGAGCCAATTGAATATGTCGAGCGCGGCCAGGATATTCCATCTAGCCATATAGTTGGTGAAGGCATTGTTATTGACGTGCTCGTGCCATTCATCGGGTCCAATGACGTTGTTGATCTCGAAATCATGATGATCAGGATGGTCCTCGGCTCTGCTGGCCCAGAACATGGCGGTACTGAAGAGGATTTCCGCGCCATATTCTTGCATAAATTGGTTGTCGCCGGTGACGTTCCAGTACTTCCAGACTGCCAGCGCGATACTGGCAGTAATGTGCAACTCGATACTGCCATTGATCACAGGAATTATCTCGCCACTCTCGGGGTGGATGATAGCATCGGGGGTTGCTTCATTGCCATCTAATGTACTTTCCCAAGGATATTGCGCTCCTTCGTGCCCATTTTGTTGCGCCTTCGCGCGCGCTCCGGGCAACAAATGATAGCGGTAGAGTAATAAGTTACGCGCAACAGAGGGATGGGTATAGGTGAAATAAGGGAGCATAAAGATTTCAGTGTCGTGGAATATATGGCCGAGATAGCCAAATCCTGTCAGCCCTTTAGCCGCAATGCTGTAACGGCTATCATGAGTAGATGTACTGATGCGCAATTGATAGACATTGTAGCGAATGGCTCGCTGTGCTGTATCGTCGCCTTCGATAGTGATATCTGAGATCTGCCAGTAATCCCGCCATGCCTGTTGATGGTTGGCGAGTAAAACGTCAAAGCTGCTTTCATGCAGTATCGTTTTATGCTGTTGAACCGTGCTCATTACGGAATCATTTGCATCGCGGGAAGTATACATGACGACAATTTTCTCCACCGTCACGGTAGCGCCGGGAGTCAATTTCCCGCTGAGCATGATGCCAGGAGCGAAGTCTGAAGCAAATTTCTCTTGCTGGAAGCCCGGTGACCGGGTAGTAAAGCTCATTGACTGTGTAAGCTGGACTGAAGAGTGGCGAGTCCGGGTTTGTAGCCACAGCAATTCGCCAGCATTTCCCTGGTCGACGGATTCCCAGTGCATAAGATCACGATTTCCCATAGCAGTATTGAGAGAAGCTCGCAAAACTATATCGAACCCATCTCCCTCAATAGTTTGCGTCGATGTTTGTTGCTCTTCGATGGTTACACTATAGCGAATGCATCCAATGTGCTCATCCGCTAAACTGGCAAAACGTTCGATGGCAATCTTCACGCGAATGCCGCTCGGAGTCTCCCAGCGCACAACGCGATTGAGGATACCGTTCTGCATGTCAAGGGTGCGCTGATAGGAAAGCACTTTGCCAAGGTCGAGGCGGAAGCGTTCACCATTGACGAATAGTTGTAGCGGGAGCCAGTCGGGAACATTAGCAAGTTCCTCTTTTCCCACGGCAAGGGTATCAAAAACGCCGTAGAGGAGCGTTGCCGGCGTTGCTTCAGGATATCCCTCCTCAAAAGCGCCGCGTGTGCAAAAGTAGCCGTTGCCAACGGTATATACCGATTCCTGGGAGAGTAATGCTTTTCTGTTAAAGGTATCTTCACTTATGTGCCAGAGATTCATGAGCTACCCTTTCTTCGTGCTAATCTAGGAGGTCCTGTAAATGCTTATTGGCTAGCGTGGGCATCACTTTATCCGCCCTGTGGAAACGCTCTTGTGGACCAATAGCAAGGGCCTGCATCCCGGCAGTTTTGATGGCTTCAATCCCAGGGTCGGCGTCTTCAACTCCCAGGCAATCTATGGTGGGAATATTGACTAACCCTGCTGCATAGACAAAAAGATCAGCAGCTGGTTTCCCATTGACCACACTAAACCCATCAGCTATGCCGTCAAGTAAGTCGGTGATTTTCAGCAGGTCAAGCACCATACGGCAATTTTTGCTCCCTGAAGCAATGGCAACTTTGATGCCTGCATCTCTGATTTCTTGTAATAACGCTCGACCACCAGGAGTTTGGTCATTGGGGGTCATATTTTTAATCAAATCATGATAGTAGCGATTCTTGCGATCCAGCATTTCCTGGATCTGCTCTTCGGAGAATTGTCGCCCTCTGATGATATACATTAATGACTCGCGGCGGCCAACGCCTCGCAGGTGCTGGTCGTTTTCTTCGTGAGTAAATGGAATACCGACTTCATCGGCGAGGCGCTTCCAGGATTGATAATGGTATTCGGAGGTATCGGTAAGTACTCCATCCAGGTCGAAAATGATTGCTTTTGGTTGCTTTAGCATAGTAAGCCCTTCTATGAAATAGTAGTTTCACGCTTCACCGCAGGTCCGGCCAGGAATGAAGCGGTAATGGCAACGAAGCCGAATAACATGATTGAGCCAAAGGCGAAAGTAAAACTGTGGGTCTGTTGAAATAAAAGACCAATGAGTGGTGGGCCAAGTAACACGGTAGGAGTTGAGATCATACTCACCAGGCCCTGGGCTATGCCTTTGCTGACAGTGCGCAGGCGCGCGGCCTCGTTGAAGACGGAAGTGTATGGAATGGTTGCTCCAATCGCGATAGAGGTCATGCCGATTACAGCGAAAGGAGGAAAGCGCAGCGGGAGGGCAAGCAAGCCTACTCCCAGACACCCCAGTATTGTTCCCAGGCGCAACAAAGGAATAGCGCCAATAACTTTGCGGGCGATTAAGATGCCTCCCAATGGACGAAAAAACATGCCTGACAATAACGCGAGCGAGCCGAGGGTAGCCGCCAGCGCTAATGGTAGGCCGTATTGGAAAGCCAGATAGACAGCTATCCATGCAGCAATAGCATTTCCAAGGCCAAAGGTTCCCATGTGCGCCAGTCCTAGCGACCAGATTGCCGGAGAACGAACGCCTGCCGCGGCTGTCGCGTTTTCTGTTTCAGGAGCCACATAGGCATCGTTGATAAATAGCCAGGTAATGATTGATAGAATACCTAATAGACCCCACACGAGAAACGAGCCACGCCAGCCGAAGTGGGTCAGGAGGAAAGGAGTAAGCAGGAGTCCCAATCCAGAACCGATCTGTACAGAACCACCATACATGCCCTGCCCCAGTGATGCATGTTTGCCGAGACCTGCTGCTACGCCAGCGCCAGCCACGAAAGCTGCGCCTGAGCCAAGGCCGACGATGAAACGACACGCAAGCACCCAGGCCAGGTTGGGGAAAAGCGGAAGCAGTATTGCACCGATGACCAGGAGAATGGATGAGCCAAGTAAGACTGGGCGCTCTCCATAGCGGTCAATCAGCATGCCGCCGGGGATATACATGGCGGCCAGGCCTAAAAATAAGAAAGTCGAAAAGAGGCCTGTTTGAGCGCTATTAATATGCAAGCTGGTAATTAAGGTGGGAATCAAAGGGCCAAAATTTGTGTAGTGTACGGCGACGAGAACCGAGGTCAGGCAGACCGCAAAAATGCGCAGGGGTACGCTACTCACCGGCCTGTACTGTAGAGGTACTTTCGGTGGGTCAATGGTGCCAGTGGGGAGTTGTTGGGGCATGAAATGGTTGCTCCTGTATATTATGTTATTTCTTTTTTAGAACACCTCAAAGTATGCTATAATTCCGAGAATCTGGCAATAGTCACAGAGGTACTACTATGATACTCTCAACACGTTTTGAGGAAGCGTTACTGTTTACGACCAAACTACACGCCGGGCAGTGGCGCAAAGGGACAACCATCCCCTACGTTGCTCATCTATTGGCGGTGACCGCTATCGTACTTGAAAATGGGGGCACCGAGGACGAGGCTATCGCGGCTCTGCTTCACGATGCCATAGAAGATCAGGGTGGAGATTTTACGCGGCAGGAGATTCGCCGCCGCTTTGGTGATATTGTTGTTACGATAGTGGATGGCTGTACCGATAGCGACGTCTATCCCAAACCACCCTGGCGAGCGCGCAAGGAAGAGTATATTGCTCACTTGCGCAGTGCATCGCAATCAGTGCGCCTGGTTGCTGCCGCCGATAAGTTGCATAATGCCCGGGCGGTCCTTGCCGATTATCGTATGTTGGGTGAATCTCTCTGGCAGCGCTTTCACGGCGGTAAGGTGGGGACTCTCTGGTATTATCGTTCTGTTGCGGACGCGCTGCGGGACGCGGGGAGTACTCCGCTTATCGATGAATTGGAACGGGTTATCACCGAGATTGAGCAGCTCGCTTATGGGAAACTCTAATGTATGAAGCAATTAGCACAGGTAAAACTATTAAACCGAATAATACGTGTAATGAAAAGATATACTATAGGATTGACATAATATTAATACGTGTTCAAAAAGTTATCATACCAGCAGAAAGACAAGAGAAAGGCTATGAATATCCCTGTCGTACTTGGATTGCCGCAGGTATTCCTGATTATTCTGGCTATAGCAGGGTTAGTGTTGCTGCTATCAACTGTGATGGGTGTACGCAAGCGTATGGCCAGGGACAAAGATGATGGGTATGAGGAGAAAGCGCGTAAATTTGGGAGGTTACACAGACATCGCTGGCGCCTGGGGCGTGGTGTCGGCGGCCTCGTCCTCTTGCTGTTGGCGCTGTCGCTTTTATGGTTAACGTTGCTGGTGCAGACCTATCTTGGTCTAACGAGTAACATAGAGGTTGCCCGTGTTCACGCGACGCCAGTAGCGAACTCTGACCATCTTATGAGTGTCGACTTGATTCTCTTTGACCAGAAAGGTCATCAGGCCTCTGAACAGACGTATATCGTGAACGGCGATGAATGGATGTTACAGGGTGATATTATCAAATTTCCTTCATGGCTGAACATCCTTGGCTTGCACTCAGGTTACAAGTTGACGCGCCTCGAGGGACGCTACGATGATCCTCAGCTTGAAAGGAACTCGAAGCACACTGTTGTCGTTCTCAACGGTGGAGACGATAATTTCTTCAAGACGGTGCAAGAGCAGGCCTGGGTATCTCCCGTGGTAGAAGCAGCTTACGGCAGCGGCACCTTTTTACAGGCCGATAATAAGACCTACAATGTCTTTGTCTCCCAAACCGGCCTTTTCGCCGAACCAGCTAAATAGATGTGCCAGTGTTCCTGGTTGGTACATTTGAATGGAATTGAATCTAACCCTTATTCCTGGTGGAAGAGTTGCCTCAGCGATTGAACGGTACTGGCCCAGGCATCCGAGTAGGTGTTTATGAGCACAAAGTGGTCTGCGCCTTCCAACTTTATCAGTGTTACCTGGTCACCGGCGGCTCTCGCTGCCCGCGCGTACTCCTCGCTCATGATGTAGGGAACGCGGTCGTCTTCAGTTCCGTGGATCAGCACTTGCGGTACTCCTAGTGGGAGCAGCGCGGCGGGAGAGGCGG
>JBGQJX010000306.1:0-5309 GCA_041499255.1 Ktedonobacteraceae bacterium
AGTAGGGGTCTTTGTAGATGTGGCTAATCTACTCTACTCGGCACGTACTCTCCGTATGACGGTAGACTTTGGGAAGTTGCTCGACTTCCTGCGCGGCAATCGCCGCCTCATCAGGGCACATGCTTACTGCCCCACCAGCCCGCAACCTGGGGATGAGCAGATGTTCTTGCAAGCGGTCAAAGGCCTGGGCTATCGGATCACTACCAAGAATTACAAGACCTTCTCCAGTGGAGCCAAAAAGGCAGACCTTGACCTCGATCTCTGCATGGATGTCGTGCGCCTCGTAGATGGCCGAGCTGTTGATTGCATCGTCCTCGTTAGTGGTGACAGCGATTTCATGCCAATGCTCGATTATTGCTCTGATCACGGCGTCCGCGTTGAGGTAGCTGCCTTCGACGAAGCTATGTCGGCAACGTTGCGCCAGAGCTGTGACCTGTTCATTAACCTTTCCATGCTCGAAGAGATCCGTGCATAACGCACAGCCGCTCACAAAGAAGAGAACCTGGCATGCATGATGCCAGGTTCTCTTCTTTGTGAGAAAAATACTGTTTGCTACGTATTATCTGGTGATAACAGTTATTCTTTAGCTGTTCCGTTGCCCGGAATTGTGATGCAGACGACATATTTCATGTTATACTTAAAGTACCAGATTAAGCCCTCTTTCCCCTCGCTATTTTCTATTTAAGGTGGACAGTAGGTTTATCTCGGCTTCTCCCGGCATGACGTACCGGCCTGTACACTAGTCCGGCGTTGTTTCTCAAAAGCAGAGAGAAAGGAAGCTAATATGCGAAAAGTTAGCGGCCTGGCCCCTATCACCACGTTCCTTGTCCTATTTGCCATGCTGCTCGCCGCGTGCGGCGGCACTACAGGAGGAGGAACTACTACTCCTACGGCCACCTCCGCACCTAAAGCTGCTGTGTCAGTAGGGCTAGTGACGGACATTGGTGGCTTGAATGACGGAGGCTTCAACCAGTTTTCTCATTTAGGTTACGAAAAGGCCAGAACTCAGTACGGTTTCTCTGACGTAGTCATTCAGTCGCAGGTGATCAGTGACGCTGAATACACCAAAAACATCACCGCGGCGGCCCAGCAGGCAGATATGGTTATTGGTGTGGGCTTCTTGATGCAGAACGCGATGTATACGGTAGCCAAACAGTACCCCAATAAGAAGTTTGCCCTTATTGATGGCTGTGCTACAAACCCTGCAGACAAATCAGGTGCCTGTGTTAATCTCCCCAATGTTGCGCCGCTCTTCTTTAAGGAGCAACAGGCAGGTTGCCTGGTTGGCGCAATTGCTGGCCAGATGGAGCTTGATGGCAAAGCCAAGCTACCGAAGCTGCTTGGCAAAAACACTATCAGCGCTGTCGGTGGCCTGGCTATTCCACCGGTCGTCCGCTACATCGCCGGATACAAGTATTGCGCCCAGAAAGTCGATCCTGCCGTTAAGGTAGTGGTCGGCTATTCGAATAACTTTAATGACCCCACAAAGTGTGGAGCTATCGCTGAGAAACAGATTGCTGATAATAATGCCGACATCCTCTTCCAGGTTGCTGGCGGTTGTGGTATTGGCGTTCTGGATGCTGCTACCAAGCATAATCTCTACAGCATTGGTGTTGATGTCGATCAGAGCAAAGACTCGACTGGCGCAACTCGTCCGAGTGTCATCACAAGCGCGGTCAAACGTATTGATACTGCCTCGTACAGTATTGTTAACATGGCGGAGACTGGTACCTATGCAAGCTTCGTCGCAAACCCGACCAAGTTTGATATTAACAACGACGGTGTTGGCTATGCTACGCCAAGCAGTGATGTCCCCCAGGACGCTGTGGCAAAAGCGACGGACTTTGCCAGTCAGATGAAGGCTGGTACGCTAACCCCACCTGAAGCTATTCCGTAATTCCATAGGATAATATATGGAATAGGGAACCGCGAGTAACAGGGTGCGGCATGCCGCACCCTGTTACTGTCTCTACAAGATCGTGAATCATACTCCTCCACCCACAGTGCTTGTTTCTTATCACCTCTAATGTTATGATTTAAGGAATAGCTACCTGGTTAAAAACGTCGTCCGCGTAGCAGTCTCCCAATAGAGGAGGAAGTCAATATGGCTGTATCAACAAAGCAACCTGAGACGCCTGAAAAACGCCCACCGGAGTCGAATCTTGCGCTATGGGCTCGCAAATTCGGCACTGCGCTTGGGCGCCCTGTCATTTCCGTGATCCTGGCATTAATTGCGGGAGCTATTGTCATCCTTATTACCTGGCCAGACAAGACGGTCGACCCATTCTCTAACGTCCTTAATGCCTACACTACCCTCTTAACCGGCTCATATGGTTCTTTTCCGAATATATCAGATACGCTGGTGAGAGTTACCCCACTTATTTTGGCAAGTCTTTCGGTAGCGATTGCTTTTCGCGCAGGCCTATTCAATATCGGAGCTGCTGGCCAGCTGGCTGTGGGGGCAATGACGGCAGACATGATTGGCCTGACATTTAGTTCGTGGCCAGGTTGGATACTGATCCCAGTGATGCTGCTGTCAAGTATGCTGACAGGAGCAATCTGGGGTGGCATTGTTGGTTTTCTCAAGGCCTGGCGTGGCGCGCACGAAGTTGTTACCACGATTATGCTCAACTGGATCGCTTTCTTTGGCACCGACTATCTCATTAATAGTCCTCCATTCACAGCTCCATTCGGTGTCACCCAGACTCTTTCCCTTTCACCCAACGCGACACTGCCCCCGATTGCCGGGGTCTATAACCAGCTTTTTGGGAATTTTGTGCCGCAGCTCGATACCTTCGTATATAAAGTAGATGTCAGCCTCTTTTTCGCCCTTATCGCCCTGGTAATCTACTGGTTTATCATATCGCGTACGACGTTTGGCTATGAGATACGAGTGATTGGGCAGAATCCCAAAGCGGCAAGGTACGCAGGTATCCCTATTAAACGCAATATCTTTCTGACAATGGCGATTGCAGGTGCTTTTGCCGGTCTGGCAGGTTCGACAAAGCTGATGGGACAGCCTGGATACAATTTAACTGCTACTGCTTTCAGTGGCGATCCCACGGGCTTTGATGCCATTGCCGTTGCGCTGCTTGGTAACACAACAGCTATAGGTGTCTTTTTGGCCTCACTCTTCCTTGGAGGATTGCGCTCTGGTAGTACTGCCATGCAAGCAATTGCTCACGTTGACCCTAATCTAGTCCTCATTATTGAGGCGCTGGTACTATTTTTTATAGCAGCTGAATTCTTACCCGTGCTCCAACGCAACATGCCTGCATGGCTGAAGTCTAGCCGCAAATCAGCCCTGGCAACCGCCACAATTGGTAAAACAAGCGTTGATGTGACTGAGAATGGCAATGGAGATGCGCAGAACGTGGTAGAAATATCTAACCTTGATAAGGAGGAATAACTGTGTTCTTTCAAGTGCTATTTCACGCGCTGACATCCTACAATACCTGGCAAACTGCCTTGCAATTTGCTGCCTTGCTCGTGCTTCCAGCTCTGGGCGGGGTCATCTCTGAGCGAAGCGGGATCGTCAATATTGCTATGGAGGGGATGATGCTCACCGGCGCTTTCACAGCTGTAATGGTAACGCTACTATTACATAATGCAGGAGTAAACGACACGCTCTGTGTAATACTCGGCGTAGTGGGTGCGATTCTCTCCGGAGGGTTGATGGCTCTGATTCATGGTGTTATCTCTATCAATTTTAAGGCAAATCAGATTGTGAGTGGTGTCGCCATTAACATCTTTGCTCTTGGCCTTACAAGTTACCTGGTGTTTGTGCTTACGCCCGCTGGCCAGGGAGTTCCGTCTCTACCGAGCTCACTGCGCCTCCCCACGCCATCATGGGGACCGCTCTCCAATATTCCGTGGTTGGGAAGTGTTCTTTTTGAGCAGAATATTATCTTTTACGTCGCTATAGTGATTTTGATTGGTGTTCAATTCCTGCTCTTCAGAACAAACATTGGCCTGCGTATCAGGGCGGTGGGTGAGCATCCGCAAGCAGCCGATACTGCTGGTGTGAATGTGCGATTGTTGCGCTATATGTGCGTCATTAGCAGTGGTCTACTCTCTGGCCTGGCGGGCGCGTACCTGTCGTTAGGCGTTGCGGGCATCTTCAACCCGAATATGACGGATGGTAGAGGTTTCATTGCCCTGGCCGCTATGATTTTTGGTAAATATAATCCCCTGGGAGCCGCTATAGCTTGCCTTATATTTGGTTTGGGTTATGGCCTTAGCCTCCCCTTGCAAGATTTAAGCAGCAATGCCAATCTGACATACCTGCTCCAGACTTTGCCCTATGTGTTGGTATTGTTTGCTTTGGTAGGTCTTGTTGGTCGCACCACACCACCAGCCGCTGACGGTATTCCCTACGAGCCAGGTACGGAATAAATTGTAGGGGTCGGATTTTTTGCCTGATACTTAAGGAGTATTATTCATGCAGGAAAGTACGCTTGAAGTTCCAACCCAGGAGCAATCCACTCCATTTGCGGTGGAGATGCATAACATCACTAAAACCTGGCCCGGCGTCGTTGCCAACGATCACCTTAATATTAAGGTCCGTAAAGGTGAGATTCACGCCCTCGTTGGCGAGAACGGCGCAGGCAAAACTACTCTGATGAACATCCTCTATGGCCTCATTCATGCCGATAGTGGTGAGATTTATATCAACGGGCAACTTGTACACATAACCGGGCCGCGTGATGCCATTCGCTTGAAAATTGGTATGGTGCATCAACACTTCATGTTGATTCCTCCCCTGACGGTTGCTGAGAATATCGTGCTGGGCCACGAACCAGGCAGTGTTCGCACCGTGTATGAGGTTAAAAATGCCCGAGAAGCAGTCCTCAAATTAAGCAAGCAATATGGCTTACCTATTGATCCCGATAGCCGTATTGAAAAGCTCTCCGTCGGTCTGCAACAACGTGTCGAGATTCTTAAAGTCCTCTACCGGGCTGCCGATATTCTGATTATGGACGAACCAACAGGCGTCTTAACGCCGCAGGAGACGTTTGAACTCTTTGGCGTTTTGCGCGGCCTTGCGCAGCATGGGAAAACAATCATCTTCATTTCGCACAAGTTGCGCGAAGTGCTTGAACTTACTGATTCTATCACCGTGCTGCGACGTGGCAAAAATGCGGGCGAGTTGGTAACAAAAGAAACAAACCAGGCTGAGATCGCGCGCATGATGGTAGGCCGCGAGGTGCTGCTGCGTGTCAATAAGACGCCTGCCCACCCCGGTCCAGTTATCTTGCATATAGAGAATCTGCACGCGCTCTCTGATCGTGGCTTAGAGATACTGCATG
>JBGQJX010000307.1:0-5308 GCA_041499255.1 Ktedonobacteraceae bacterium
CCCAGTAATGGGTTAGCATCGATCACAATACCATCTTCCGCTGGGTATAGCACATGGAGGTATACTTCCTATGAAGTTGAAATATAGATTAACGCTTGGATTTCTTTTCCCCGCAGTGATCATTCTTGCTCCTCTGTTAAGCGCGTGCATTGCACAAACACCAACAAGGACACCAACAAGGACACCTCAGTCTACAGAATCTTCGACTACACCATTCGATGGCTATGGTCTTTATGAAAGTTGTAATCCAAAGGATGAAGCAACTTGTCTTTCCCATTTAAACACGATGGCAGCGGCAGGGTTCAAATTGGTTATTGATTATGATGAGATGTATGGTAATGCAAGTTTTCTAAAAGCCTATCTTGATCGCGCGCAGTCAGTAGGCATGAAAGTGATTGTGGCGCTGAATAATCCGGCGTTTTATGATGGAACAGATTTAACCTCACATTTTCCTGCTTTAGCGCAAACATGCAATTGTACCGACAACAATGGTTTTATTCAATATGTGGTGAACTTAGTAAAAAAGCATCCAGCAGTGTGGGGCTATTATATTGGTGATGAAGTAGACCCAAGTGATCATCACACGATGAAAAGTGCGCTTGCTGATGTGGTACACCGACTGGATCCCACCCATCCCCGACTCTTTATAGATGATGGAGGACACGCAACAGCTGTATGGCATGGAAACAGTCCTTTTTTTGATACCGCAGAAGTCATCGGCAGTGATTTTTACCCAGTCGGACATGAGCATGATTCCTCTTATCCCACAATTGATCAGACAGCTGCGGTTGCAGCAGGTATACAAGCATACGCCGATGCACATGGAGAGGATGGTGCGATCGTTTTGCAAGCATTTAGTTTAAGTAATTATGGTACATCAGGTGCACCCTATCCTACTGCTAGCCAATTGGAGTCTATGCTCTCCCAAACACTGGCACATTCACATCCGAGAATGATCCTCTGGTACAGTTACTATGATACCATGGCATCTGATAACCCTACACAGCACTGGGATGATTTGAAAGCAATTATTGCTCGCAATATGCCAAAATCGGCCATTTGATCGCTTTGAAAAGGGGTTCTTTGCGGGCGTTTTATCCCAACAGTTTTATCGCTCCAGCCATACTCCTATGTTGAGTTCGAGGGCCACCTGGTAGACGTGGGCTGCCAGAGCTACATCTTCTATAGCCAACCCAAAGGGATTCACGAGAATAATATCGTCGAGATGGTCTCGTCCAACCCTGCTACCGATAACTACATCTCCAAGTTGTGCATCGATGCGTCGCCTTTGTTGTCCGTCCTTGACAATGTCAACAGGCTCGTCCGGTCCAATAATCTGCCCTGCTCCGTACATCCGTCCAATCAAGCGCCTTGTGTCATTCTTGACTAGATTCCAATCATCTACGATAACTTTATCTGCCCGAAAAACAACCTCTGGTAAGGGGTCGTCAAGGGAAATGTTGACCAGGACCGCGCCAGGCTGTAACCAGTCAAACCGGATGTAACCAGTTGTTGTGGTAGTCACAGGCACAATCAATTGTGCCGCTTTGATCGCCTCTTCTGCGGTTGGAGTTTCTTGAAGTTCTACTTCGTATTCATGAAGCACTGCCGCCACACTTGCTTTTAGATTTGCTATTCTTTCTCTATTTATGTCAAATATGCGTATAGAGCGCAAACGAGGAAGCCGCCTTATAAGCAATTCGATGTGAGCCTGAGCCAGTACGCCCGCTCCAATAATGGCTGCACTTTCAATTTCTCTTCCCTTAAAAATATCCGCGGAGAGCGCAGTGACACAAGCCGTACGCAAGCTTGACAGATAAGCTCCTTCCATGATGCAGTTGATACGTACCGATGTCCTATCATAAATCATAGTGAAGCCACTTGCGCGTGGCAATCCGCGTGACGGGTTAGAAATATTGCCATTAATGATCTTCGTTCCTGCACTGTTCAGTGTGTCTCCGATATATCCTGGCATATTCAAGCTTCTTACCTGCTCACCACAATCATTCGTCCATGCCAGATAGGCCTCATCAGCTAGAATCGTCTGACCAGATCCATGCAGCTTGAAAAGGTCGCGAATCACAGCTACGCCATCGATGTCTGTGCATGCTAATTCTACGTCTTTCCTACTGAGATAAAGGATGCTGTCCTCTCTGGTGGTCATCATTACCGCCTCCGTTGTACTAGTTATAAAACTATTATCCGTGGGGAAGCAGTTGGCGCAAATGTGCTAGCCACACCTTCCCTTTTTTAACGAAAGAAATTGTATGCCCCACGTTGTCTCTGTTCACCGGGAATAAGACAGCCTGTATGCGATATCTTGCACCGGCTCCAAACGCTCTTTCGACAGGTCAAGTCCTTGTTTTTGTAACCAGTCGTCGTTGAATATAGAGTTTGTGTAATTGTCGCCGCTATCAGCGCATACGCAAACAACATTTCTCACCTCAGGATGGGCCAGGAGGTACTTCGCACAGGCAGCAAGAACTGCGCCGCTCGATCCGCCGACTTTGATTCCCGTGGTCTTCCATAGAACGTGACAAAATGCGAATGCTTCTTCATCTCCCACAAGCATATGCACATCGTACAGATCTCTAGTGATAAAACTGGATAACCTGGATGAACCGATACCCGTCAATTTGCGTGGAGCAGGAGGTGTGCCAAATACGACTGACCCCTGAGCGTCAACCCCAATAATAGACGTTGATGGACTGACCTCCCGAAAAAAGCATCCGATACCAGCCAGCGTTCCACCTGTGGATACTGCGATAAAAAGGGCATCCACATCCCCATGCATTTGGCGGTATATTTCAGGACCTGTGCTAAGGTAGTGAATGTGCGGATTTGCGGGATTTGAGTATTGATCGGTCCAGACGTACGTGTGAGAACTCTGACACAGTTCTCGCACTCGCTCCAGCCGTGAGAGGAGATACCCACCATTTTCGTCAGGCTGATCTACCATATCAATCTGAGCACCGAGCGCTTGCATCTTAGTAAGGTTTTCCTGCGTCGTTTTTGGATCAATGACTGCGACGAACTTATACCCTCTTAACTTGCAGAAGAAGCTAAGCGCCACACCCAAATTGCCTGATGTCGACTCTATTACTACTGATCCCTTGCTCAAAAGGCCTTGCGCTTCCAACGCTTGTATCAGGCCATAACCGGTTCGGTCTTTCACCGAACCGGTTGGATTTTCACTCTCTAGCTTCAGGTGAATTTTGTGGGCAATACCTCCTAACACGAGGTAAATAGGTTCCATTGGTGTGTTACCCAGTTTTTGAGCGAGTTTGTTTAGTTCAACTGGTGTAAGATCCGCAATTGCTGTGGCGTCCATCAAGGCCTCCTCATTCTCTTGCGCTCTGCCGCCTCCATCTGCCTTCGCAGGATAAGCGGCCTCATATTTATACAAAACTGAAGATCCGCGCTGATTTCAGCACATTCTCTACCTCTGACCATTGCCAGCACTGAAGAAGGCTGAGATGTCCCTCCACTGCGAGAGCAGCCACATAGCCGAAGCCTGGAGAGAGATCACGTAGCCACCAACGCGAGATATCCTGGTCTTCTTCCCTGGTACGCAGGAGAGCCGCTGACTCTCCTGGGGCCACCGTAACGTCAAACTGGCTCAAGGCGAGCGATAGACCCATGCCTCTTGCCTTGAGATATGCTTCCTTACGGGTCCAGCAGCTAAAAAAAGCTTCTGGTCGCATGTGTGTAGGAACTGTGCGAAGCATGCTCACCTCATAGGGCGAGAAGAAGCGCTCGGCGATTGGCTCGCACACTATATCTGTGCGGATGTGTTCGAGGTCTATACCAATGGCTCGGCTGCGCGTTATGGCATAAAGGGCCATACCGTGAGAGTGGGTCACGTTGAAACACAAGGAGGCATCGCTTCCAGCTTCCTGGGCAAGGGCCGGCTTGCCATACTGGCTGTAGCAGAATCGCAGTGTTCGCGGATCTGTGGCCAGGTAGCGACCCAAGATTGCCCTGAGGAGCCCTCGAGCGACGATGAAGTGCATGCGGTCTTTCTCGAAGTGAAGCCGCTCTGCTCTCCTTCGTTCATCGGCAGCAAGTGTCTGCTCCAGAGATCGTACATGCGATATCGGTAGGTCTAGAGCAGCACGCCATACATGAACCTCGTTGCAGCCTAGTTCAAGGATCTCTGGTGGAGAGCTCCATAAGGGCAGAGAAGCACTCATCCTTACCTCCTCAACTCATCGCGGTCGTTTGCGCCTTGCTCAGACACGTACGCAAACGTTCAGCCAAAACGGGGAGATGTTCGGTTCTACTGGTTATGTGGTTGCCAGGTATTACATGAATCTTCACCTCTCCTTTCTTTGCTTTAACCACTTTCCGCCACCCTACGAGGCGCCAAGGTTCTTCACTCGTCCAAATGAACGTGATCTTGCCAGAATAAAGACTAGGCGTGTAATCTGACGCCAGCCAGTCATATATGTTTGGATAATCTTGGCGTAGGGTCTCAACCTTCGGAACCAACGCCTTAAGCCTGAGGCTCAGAGGCGCAAAGCCTACTTTGCTACGCTTGCGCCCAGGCTCACCTTGCTCGACGGTTCCCAAGAGTTCGGAATTTTTCAAGCGCCTGTAGTGCGAAAATCGCAGATATCTATATATATGTTGCAGACATAGAAACCAATCAAATTGCTTATCCTGACCAATCCGCATTAAGTTGCAAAAGTGACTAATTACACTGCGAACCAATCTATGACGGGCAGGAGAATCGGGATCCATCAATACTAGCAGGTCAACCGCCTGGCCTTCCGCGCGAAGTTGCCGGGCCATCTCATAGGCCAGAAGGCCTCCATTGCAATACCCCCCCAACAGGTATGGGCCCTCTGGTTGAACGGCACGCAACGACTTCAGGTGAGCCGCCGCTATAGCTTCAAATGTGGGCGGGACCGCCAGGCTATCAAACTTATACGGTTCGAGCAGGTAAAATGGCTGGTCTGGGCCCAGATAGCGTGCCAGCTCCAGGCTATAGAGTGCACCACCTCTCCACTCTCCGTGCAAATAGAAGAACGGCCGCCTGGACCCACCGGCCTGCACCGCTACGAGCGGAGCCCGCGAGTCGGTCTTTGTTTCCTCCAGCAGCGCCGTCGCCAGATGTCCTATAGTTGCACCAGCAAAGAGGGTGGAGAGGGGCAGCTTCTTGCCGCAGACCTGCGCAATACGATCGAACAGACGCACGGCCAGTAACGAGTCTCCTCCTAAGTCGAAAAAGTCGTCCTTAATCCCGATGGGCCGCACACCCAACAGCTCTTCCCAGATTTGCACGAGTTGATGGTGCAGAAGCAGC
>JBGQJX010000308.1:0-5300 GCA_041499255.1 Ktedonobacteraceae bacterium
CTCCCCCCCCCTAACTGCTGGGTGCCCCCCGGCGCACCATCACAAAAAATACACCACCCCGGCCGGCGGGCCCCGGCCGCCCCGCCCCCCCCCACGCACACACTTTTCTTCTTCTGGCGCCGCCGCAGGCGGCGCACAGGCAAGAGATGCAAAACGGGTACATCCAAAACCCTGCTGCTTTTGTGCTATAGGCTAGCCTCCCTTCGTTAAATATGTTAGTATGACAAGCAAATGTCCAGGAATTGCTAAGGAGGCCAATTCATTGTTAACCAATCTAACTCAAACACTAACAGTATGGATCTTCAATCTATATGGATTTACCGGCCTTGCCGGAATTATCCTCGCTATTGCCATCGAAAGCTGTTGCATACCTCTGCCCAGTGAAGTAGTCATGCCCGTCGCGGGCTTTATTATCGGCAGCTTCTATACTTCAAACCCACTACACCTACCGGGCGCCAATCCATCTTTTCCCTTATGGCTTAATCTGGTCCTTGTGGCGCTGGCTGGAGCTACTGGCTGCCTTATCGGTTCTATCGCCGCTTACTACATCGGCTATAAAGGTGGACGTCCGCTCATGCTTAAGTATGGACGCTACGTACTCATCTCACAACATGACGCTGACAAGGCGGACCATTTCTTCCAGCGTTGGGGTAGCCCCACCGCGTTCTTCTCGCGCCTATTACCCGTCATTCGTACCTACATCTCTCTTCCGGCTGGTATTGCCGAAATGCCATTTGTAAAATTCTGCGTTTTCACTTTCCTGGGTTCGTTTCCCTGGTGTCTCCTTTTAGCCTATCTGGGCGCTACCTTAGGAACGAAACTCGAAAAACTAGCTCCCTATTTCCATAGCTTTGATATAATCATTCTTGTGGTTCTGGTCGTACTGGTCGGCCTCTATATCTGGCGACACATTCGTAACGACCGCATTGCTCGCGCCGCACATGCTGCTCAACCTGTTAACATGCAATCAGCCCCCCAACCACAACCGCTTCAGCCTCAATCGCAACCACAACCCCAGCAGCCACGGGGCCAACAACCTCAACCCTGGCCTTCTCAAACTGGTGATAATGACCGCACCGTTCGACGTTTATAGTGTATAATCAAGAGAAAACAATTCGGAAACGGGGGAACATGGGGTCTCTGGCCTCCATATCCCCCGTAACCCCCCCCTTCTCAGTTTAGAGGTGGTAGGAAGAGAAAGCTCTATGAAACCACTAGCCCATGAGGAACCGCTCCATAAAGGACCGGCCCATAGAGAAAGGCTACACTACCTCGACTGGCTGCGCGTGTTGGCCGTTCTAGGCGTATTCTATGCCCATTCTGCGGATATTTTCGATAGATATTACTGGCATATCAAGGGTGTAGAACAGAACGCTGGCTTGATTGTACTGGTCGTCTTCGGCACAGAGTGGGGAATGTCTCTTTTCTTTTTACTTGCAGGAGCAGGCGCCTGGTTTGCACTCGAATCCAGAACGGGCGGTCAATTCATCAGCGAGCGTTTCAAACGCCTGATTATTCCTTGTATCGTCGGCATCATCTTGCTTTCTCCACCTCAGGCCTATCTTCTAGCGATCAGCCACTCCCTCTACAAAGGCACCTTTATCCAGTTTTATCCCTATTTTTTCTCGACCATCCAGATTAGCTGGAATCCCCAATGGATCGGAAACCTCAGTTTCCATCTCTGGTTTCTGGCCTACCTCTTTTTTGTCTCTATGTTGGTGCTCCCTGTGCTGCTTTCTTTGAAGCGAAAACGCGGTCTGAGCTTCATTTCGAAGCTAGCTGCGTTTTGCGATAGACCTGCTGGACTCCTGGTGTTTGTCCTGCCCATCGCGCTCGTCGAGATCGCCTTGCGCGCGTCATTCCCTGGCTATCAGAGCTGGGGAGATATCTTTGTCTGGCTTTTTATCTTTGTGTACGGTTTCATCCTCTTCGCCCATCCCCGCTTTCAGTCTGCTCTACAAAAACAGTGGATGATTACGCTATTCGTGGGAATTGCCAGCTTCTTGATTATGCTGGCGGCCTATATAGCCGGGGTATTGAGCAGTTGGGATACTCTCTCCAACTTCTCTGTAGGATATGTCCTCTATCAGTTGCTGCGCAGCATCTTTACCTGGTCCTGGATGGTCTTTGCGATGTTTTTTGGGCTGCGTTTCTTGAATTTCAGCAACAAAGTAATCGATTATTGCATTGAAGCTGTCTTGCCCTTCTATGTGTTACACTATCCCGTCATCATTGTCGTCTCATTTTTTACCCTCTCGTGGAATATCAATATGGGCGTAAAATTTCTAATCGTAACCACGGTCGCCCTGATTGCTACGCTCATTTTGTATGATCTATTAATTCGGCGCATCAATGTATCGCGCTGGCTGTTCGGAATGAAACCTCTACATGCGAATCGGCCAGAGCAAGTAATTGCATCTGCCGAACCCACAACAGCACAAGATAATCATCAAAACGCCTTGAAAGAGCAGAAATCTAAGTAGGAGCAGCAGGCTATGTCGCATCGCCCAACAGTACGAGGCAAGGAAGCGTCAACCGGCAGAGAAGGGCATTCCATCAACTCAGAACGCCAGGGTCGCGTGGAAAATAAATTCGTCATGGCTCTTCTCCTTGCTCCAGGAGTGCTGACCCTCCTCTACGGGGGCATCTCCGTTTTTGTAGCCAGAATAGTGGCCTACGCGCTACGCAAGGCCATCAAAAAGACCCCGGCAGAGCTTGGCTTGAGTTACCGGGATGTGAGCTTTCCCAGCCGCGAGGACCATTTGTTGCTGCGAGGCTGGTTCATCCCAGGCGTGCTGCCCGGTGGGCAACTGACGACAGAACGCACGATCATTATGGTGCATGGAGTGCATTCCAACCGGGAGGCCCTTGAGGCCGGACTGCTCGATCTCTGTGCGGCGCTGGCCCGGCACGGCTTTGCCGTCCTGGCCTTTGATATGCGGGGGCATGGCCAATCAACATCTGCACCCCTCTCATGGGGCTACTTCGAACAGCGTGACGTCCTGGGTGCGGTCGACTTCCTGCGCTCTGGCCCACTCCCCTATCCAGAACTCGGCCATCCCCGCTCCATCGGTGGCTGGGGCATTTCTATGGGTGGGGCATCAACGTTATTGGCAGCAGCGCGCGAACCAGCCCTCCAGGGAGTGGTGGCGGATTGCGCTTTCGCCGCTTTGGCGATACTCATTGAAAAAGATCCCAGAATACCGAAAGTGTTTATCCCTGGTGTAGCAAAAGCGCTTCGCCAGCTTTACGGCATCAACTATTACGCGGTACGACCCGTGGACGTCGTGGCTAGCATTGCGCCGCGTCCCCTTTTTTTCATCCAGAGCGGTAAGGACACTATTGTTCCGCCCTGGAATATGAACCTGCTCGCTAATGCGGCCTCAGCAGCACCGGATGCGCATGTCCAAACCTGGCTTATTCCCGGCGCGGATCACATCCAGGCCTACCATGTAATGGGAACCGAATACGTCAACCGTGTTGTAACATTTTTTACAGCCGCGCTCGGTCCCGCTGCACCTGTCGCTGACTGAGTTGCCGAGTGCTAATCGTTCTTACAGCAAACGAGCCAGAAAGCTTCCGTCATTTATGCGGAGGAGTCCCAGTACTTGTTTTATCTGGCGGAAATTGTTCAGGATGTGTTTCTTTCCACCTGTCCCAGAATGCGACGAGTAAAGCTTGGAGAATACCTGCAAGAGGTACAGCGATGAAACCACCTAGCAGGCCAATGCCTAGGAGTTCGGTACCAGCAAATAGCGCGAGGATCGCAACAATAGGATGGATTTTAACTGAATCTCCGAGAATACGCGGTGTCAGAATATTCCCAATAAGTACCTGCTGCAGAAGTATTACAAAGATTGTGACAATAAGAGCTGTCACCCACCCCTGCGGCAGTGACAGAATGATACAAAGTGACCCTGAAATAACACCTCCAATTATGGGGATAAACAGAAATACAAACACAACAACCCCAAGCAGAGCAGCATATGGCACACCGAGAATTGCGAGAACGATACCTGTGCTCACTCCTGCTATCGTCGCGAGAATCAATAGGCCTCGAAAATATCCACCAACGATTTGGTTCACTGTTGTAACCAGAAAGTTGATATTTTCTCTCTGATTTATTGGTGTTTTGTAACGCAGCCAGTTAATCATCCGTCCGCCATCAATAAGTAAGTAGATGCTAAGAATCGCAATCACAACCAGGCTGATGAGCACATTAATTATTCCACTCACTACAGGAATCACCTGGCTGATTAAACCCTGCAATTGGTTGACTATCTGCTGACCAAACGCCGTAAGCTGATCTTGTGAGATACCCAACTTATTTAACGCATCTATATAAGGTTGCAGTTGGCGTTGTCCTGCAGGGGTTAACAGATATTGGAAATATTGAACGAAAGAGGAAGATTGTTGCACAACTGATGCGACCATGCCATAAATAAGAAGAGATAATGCGCTCAATACGACGAGATAGACTACAATAATAGCAAGAATACGCGGCATGAAGCGCTGAAAAAACGCTACTAGCGGATAGATAATATAGGCCAGCAGCCCTGCGGCGATCAGTAAAATCACCGTCCCGATCATCCGTCCCACTATTGTTAGCACCACAGCGCCTATCGCCATCCATGCCAGAATCGTTAATGCTACAATGAGCCGCCTTAACCAGACAAAACGAGTGAGAGGTTGAGTAGATGACGAGTTTTGTCGATCAGTGCTTGTAGACATAATTCATACAACCTTCCTCCCTATTAATGGAGCGTGCATGCCCTCATTCTATCACCTTTCCCCCTTCTTACACATGTGGTCTCTTTGACTCTGCAAGGATAATACTGCCAGTCTCGGTACCATTGATCCCAATAACTAAACAGGCCTTGCTATTATCTGTGCGCGAAAAAGGAAGCGGATGAGATGCCCGGACTGTATCCAACCCGCTTCCCTATTCGTTTCAACTAAGAGAGACCTTCCTCTATTCAAGAGCTTGCTAATAGTAAATGTTTTTCCTTACAATTAAAGCCGTTTCTTATCTAATGTTTGAGGTGTTGAGTGCAAGATGTTCATGCGATACTCCCTATCGGGACAATAATAGGTGGCCGCTATAATGTCATAGCTTTGCTCGGTAAAGGTGGATTTGGTGCCGTCTATCTCGTGCGTGACCAGCGCGTCAGGGGTAACCTTTTTGCTCTCAAAGAAATGATCGACACAAGTAAGCAAGAACGCTCTCGTTTCGCCTTCGAATGCGAACTCCTCAAGCGGCTGGATCACCCTTCGCTGCCTCGTGTCTACCGTTCCTTTGA
>JBGQJX010000309.1:0-5299 GCA_041499255.1 Ktedonobacteraceae bacterium
ACCCGCCCGCTGAAGCATAAGAGATCCAGATTCTCAGGCCCATATGGAGGCGCAATGATGAAGATGAACTGTCTGTAGGGGCCGATTTATCGCGCCCACCGCCGATTTATCGGCCCCCATAGTCCACCTTTATCATTGCACACCACATTTTTTGAATGGAATTGGGCCCTTACGGTAGCCCTGCTCACGAGGTCCACAATGAAAATCGATTCCCCGGTTCCCATTCTGACTGCGCAAAGGCGTTTTGGTCGTCATATGCCCACCGGTTCTAAACCCGTCAAAGCCGCGGCCATTGCGCGGGAGATCGGGTGTAACGCAATACAAATTTTTGCCAGCAATCCGACTGGTTGGCGTCCCCCGGCGGATGATCCAAAGGGAAACGCGGCATTTGCGCAGGCCGCGCGTGACTGCGGTCTCGACCCGGTGGCGATACACGCGCCCTATTTGGTCAACCTTGCCTCTCCTGATGAGCTTATCTGGGAGAAATCAATTACCCTCCTGCGCTGGACGTTGCAACGTGGTGGTCTACTGGATGCAACCTTTGTGATCTTTCATACCGGCAGTCACCGCGGTTCGGGTGTCGACGCGGGTATTGAGCGCATAGCGCGGGCCATTGAGCGTATTTTACCGGAGACGCCGCCTTCAGTGATGTTGTTGTTAGAAAACGATGTTGGCGCGGGCAACTCTCTGGGACACAGCTTCGAGCAGATTGGCGGGGTGCTCCATCTTTTACCCGGCTACGCCGGACGCCTGGGCGTCTGCCTCGATACCGCTCACCTGTGGGGGGCAGGACACGATATCTCTAGCGCCGCCTCGGTACAGCAGGTGCTGCAACAATTTGACGAGGCTGCCGGACTGGAGCTCCTCAAGGTTATCCACCTCAACGATACAGCAATGGCCCTGGGCAGCCATCGAGATGTACACGCTCGTATAGGTGAGGGAATCATACCAGCAGATGGCCTACAGGCTTTTCTAAGTAATCCCCGTCTGTTGCACGCAGCCGTTGTGCTGGAAACACCAATCAAGACGGGTGACGATGGCAAAGAAGATTGGGAGCACGATAAGCAGCACTTGCAGCTCGTGAAGAACCTGATGGGTATGCAATAATCAACCTTCAGCCCACCTGTTCTCCATTGATAGCGGAAGCATACACCTCAATGAGCTTTGGCACCGTCTCATAATTCGCCAGTTCCGCGGGCGCAATCCAGCGCATTTCATTGGCCTCCCAGTCTATTCGAATTGCCTCAGGTGTCAATACCTCGAAAAGAAAGGGATGGATATAAAAATGCCGCCCCAACGCCTGGTCAATATGTTCAACGACTGCCCCCCGTCTCTGCATCTGTACCTGTTCGCGCGCTAAACCTGTCTCCTCGTGAATTTCAGTATAGGCCTGCTCATCAGCAGTAACCCCTGCCTCCACAAAACCGCTTACCCCTGCCCATCGCCCTCGATAACTGCCGACACGCTGGCTCCGCTGCATAATCAGGATACGCGGCTCAACAGTATCCTTTCGCAGCAGAAAACATGTCACCACGTGCGTTGGCCGCGGCGCTTCTTGCGCACGATTGTTCTGCTCTGTGTTCATTCCTCGGCTTCTTTCTTTTTCCGGTTTCTCATTTTTTCAGGGTTTTGCATTAGTGCTCATGGTATGATTATATCCAAGTCATGGAAACCTTCCCTGCATTCTTCAAAAGCTCCAATTCCTCATAGGCCATTAGATACCGTAAACTCAAGAAAAGTATAGCCAAACCTCCTGCTTGACAGCCTTCGTGACAATCAGTATAGTAGGCTTGGCGGATAGTACGCTTTCACACGCCTACGCTTAGGGACAGGTCATTGCAGTTCAATGATTCTACCCTGTCGCATGCGTGTCCGGTATACGTTCAGATAATTCAAAAATTTTATTGCATACACATAACAGATCAGGCAGAACCTATCTACCCCGGTAGCCATACAACTTCTGGGCAAGAGAGTGTTTTTCCATTATCTCACTACAGAATCGCCTGCAGGCGGTTGGGCGCTTGAAGAATCACATCAGGCACCTGGACGCCTCTTACAGTTGGAGGTAAGGCCGACGTGTCGCCAACAATAATCATTATCTTAGCCCTGGTAGCAAGCCTGGCAATACTCGCGTTAGGCGCCGGCATGGCTCTTCGCGCCGGGTATGAGTACGGGCGAGAACAAAATAAAGCCCATTATGAGGAGCTTTTACTTGCTGAAAAAGAAGCAAACGAGCGCAAACTCCTGGAAGTCCAGGCTCAGCAGCGCGAAGCTCTTCGTGAAGCGAAGGAAGAAACCGCGCGTTTCCGCTCTACCATGGAACGCGAAAATACAGAACGCCGTAACGAGTTGCAACGACTGGAACGGCGAAATCAGCAAAAAGAAGAGTCGCTGGATCGCAAAATTGAGGCGCTTGAACAACGCGAGCGTAAGCTTGCGACAACCGAGCGCCGCCTGGAGCAGATGCATGAAGAAGTAGAGAATCTCAAGCGCATGCACCTGAGTGAAATAGAGCGTATTGCGCAACTTTCAGTCGAACAGGCGAAAGAACTGTTGCTCGCGCGCATTGAAGAACAGGTACGCGCCGAGGCCGCGCAGCGTGTGCGCCGCATCGAAGAGCAGGCGCGCGAAGAGGCGGATGCCCGTGCGCGCGAGATCATCACTCTTGCCATCCAGCGTTGTGCTTCCGACCAGGTGGCCGAAGCGGTTGTCTCGGTCGTGCCTCTGCCTAATGAAGAAATGAAAGGGCGCATCATTGGGCGCGAGGGCCGCAATATTCGCGCCCTGGAAGCAGCTACTGGCATCGATCTCATCATTGATGATACCCCAGAGGCGGTAATTCTCTCTGGCTTTGATCCCGTACGCCGCGAGGTAGCTCGTCTCGCTCTGACAAAGCTTATTCTCGATGGGCGTATCCATCCCGCGCGCATTGAAGAGGTCGTTGCCAAGGCGCGCCAGGAAGTCGATGCTATCGTGCGTGAGGCCGGTGAGCGTGCCGCCATGGAAGCCAACGTCCATGGTTTACAACCGGAACTGCTCAAAATCATCGGTCGGCTACATTTTCGTACCAGCTATGGGCAGAACGTGCTGGCCCATTCAGTAGAAGTCTCGATACTTGCGGCAACGATTGCTCACGAACTGGGAGCCGACGTCAATGTATGCAAGACCGCTGCGCTGCTGCATGATTTGGGGAAAGCTATTGATCAAGAGGTCGAAGGACCACACGCCATTATCAGCGGAGAAATAGCTCGTCGCTTTGGCAAATCGCCGAAAATCATTCACGCGATGGTTGCGCATCACGCGACCGAGTCTGAACCTCAATCTTTAGAGGCGGCTATTGTACAGGCCGCCGATGCGATTTCAGCGGCTCGTCCCGGCGCTCGGCGTGAAACCATTGACCTCTATATCAAGCGTCTGGAGGCCCTTGAGAGTATCGCGAACTCGTTTACTGGCGTGGAGAAATCGTTTGCCATTCAGGCTGGCCGCGAGGTTCGCATCATCGTGAAACCTGAAGAAATCGACGAATATGCCGCGAGCCGTCTCGCCAGCGATATCGCTCACAAAATCGAGGAGAATCTTGACTACCCCGGACAAATCAAGGTCTGTGTGGTCCGTGAGACTCGATCAGTTGATTACGCCAGGTGAAGCAAATTGAGTACTTGCCTGTGGTAGAAAGTGAATGTATCGCTGCGTATGTCTATGCCCGATTACGTTGATCTGCATACCCATTCGACTGCCTCCGATGGTGTCTATTCGCCAGTAGCGCTGCTGCAGCACGCAAAAGATGTTGGGTTGCGCGTGCTGGCTCTGACCGATCATGATAACACCGGCGGACTTCAAGAGGCCGCGCGGGCAGCTGCTCAACTGGCTATAGATTTCATTCCCGGCATCGAAATCAATACCGACGTGGCGGGCGGTGAGATACATGTCCTGGGATACTTCCTCGAATACGAGCGACCGGCATTTCAGGCTGTGCTCAAAGTGCTGCGCGATGCTCGCGAACGACGCGGAGAGCGCATGGTGGAACTGCTGAACGAACATGGAATCTCAATTTCCTGGGAGAGGGTGCGTGAGATCGCCCAGGGTTCGGTCGGCAGACCCCATGTCGCCGAGGCATTGTTAGAAGCGGGGTACGTCCTGAGTATTGGCGAGGCCTTCGATAGATTTATCGGCAGGGGCTGCTATGCCTATGTGCCGCATTACAAACTCACACCAGAAGATGCCGTGCGTTTCATTGCCAGCGTCAACGGCTTGCCTGTCATCGCCCATCCTCTCGGACTTCCAGGCCTTGATGAATTGCGCAACTCTCTGCCCGGCTTGTGCAAGGCTGGGATGGTCGGCCTGGAGACCTATTATGGCCCCTACAGCGCCAGAGAAGTGCAGGTGTTGCGTGCTCTCGCCGATAAGTATCACCTTATCCCCACCGGAGGAAGCGATTTTCATGGTCCCGGCATACATCCCACCCCCCTTGGCGGGTGCCACGTTCCATATGAGGCTGTAGAACGTCTCAAAGCCGCGGCCCGGCAACGTCGTGGCCTGACGCCTCCCTCGTTTGATCTCCCTCCACCCATCGAAGAAAAGTGAAAAGAGCAGAATGCGCTGTTTGTAGCAAGGCCGCAAACAGCGCATTCTGCTCCCAGGAACCTGTCACCGTAAAGCCTCTCTTCTTCCCGCCTCGCGCCAGCGGCTCACTACCTCGCTCGCTGCTACTACTGGCCGCCTGCGCAACTTCTCCGCCTCTACATGTTCATTCGCCAGCAGACTCCCCACCAGCGCGGCCACCTGGGCAGAGGAAACAGTTGCCGCGGTTTCCTCGACAAGCGCGGGCTCCCTGCCAACTGCCAGAGGCGCCGCTACATTGCGGGTATCCCATTCTTCAGCTACAAAGTCTGTCGAGAAATCACCTGCGATAAAGCGAGGGTGCTGCATCAACCAGCGCGCGAAGGGGAGCGTCGTGCGAACTCCGACAACCTGGTACTCGAAGAGCGCGCGCCGCATCCGCGCGATGGCCTGGGTACGATCCTTGCCCCACACGATCAGCTTGGACAGGAGGGGATCGTAGAACAGCGGTACCTGCAAACCAGGGTACAGGCTGCTATCGACTCGCACGCCTGGGCCAGATGGCTCTTGTAACGCTTGTACTGATCCCGTTGCTGGCAAAAAGCGATTCTCCGGGTCTTCTGCCGAGATGCGGCACTCTATCGCCGCGCCGCGGAACACAACTTCTTTTTGCGTAAAAGAAAGAGGAAGACCCGCGGCAACACGGAACTGTTCTTGCACTAAGTCAATCCCTGTATAC
>JBGQJX010000310.1:0-5296 GCA_041499255.1 Ktedonobacteraceae bacterium
AAAGACCATAGCCGCTCTCGATCAAGTCACTCAATTGCTGGGTAAAGCGTGCTGCTGGGGCGCCATCGATCATGTCGTGATCGAAGTTGATGGTCAAATTGAGGTATTCGCGAATCTCGATGCGCTCGTCAACGATGCCTGGCTTCCTTGCTATGCCGCCAACGACAATGCTCAGCGTATGGAAGGGGATATGAATGCCCCATCCGCCCCGGCTTCCGAACATGCCAATCGCATTGAGCTCCACCGTGCCTATGTTCTGTGTGAGCAGGTGCGGGCTCTTGCTCGCGAACCAAAAGAACATCTGCTGCACGAAAGAAGGCAAGAGCGTCACCCATGTATAAGCCTTCACTTCTCGACCACCCACGGGGTCAGCCTGGGCCGCGCGGATCTCTTCATGAATAGCGCGCACCGTCTTTCTGTTCGCCCCCCTGACGATATAGGGAAGGGAAGACTTCTGACCCTGCATGTCTCTTTCAACCTGGATATTTATGTCCACGTCGTCAAACAGGACGAGCTGATTGCGCCAGTTGCGATAGGCCTGCACGCTCTTGTTCATAGCGACGGCGTGTCCCACGCACGCCGCCAGAAATGCCGTGAAGGACAAGCTCTCTCCAGTCCGCGCCTGGTGCTCCCGTATAGACTGGCGAGCCCTGGTCACATCAATTTCCACCAGGCCACGAATAATGTATTTGTGCCGGGCCAGGCGCGCGATAGTGCGCACAATACTCCGCATCCTCGAGAAAGGTATAATCGTATATCCATCGTGACTCTTTTTCATCTCCAGACCTCCATTAGCTCAGTTCCTCCTTGAGATGTGGACTAGCGCTCGCGCTTTTTGGATGCTCCTGGAGCTACAGCCTGCTCCGACTCAACCGTGGACTCGTCGAGACCATAGCCGCTCGGTGAAACGTGCTGCCGGAGCGCCATCGATAATATTGTGATCAAAACTGATCGTCAGACTGAGATATTCCCGGATGGCTATGTGCCCGTCGACGACACCCGGCTTCTCGGCGATGCCGCCCAGCATAATCGAGAGGGTGTCGCCGGAGATAGGGATGCCCCAACCTGCACCTTTCCCAAACATGCCAACTGCCGTGAGTACCACCGTCCCCCAGTACTTCTTTTGCAGTTGTGGATACTCTCGCATCCTCCACAGGAACCTGAATAGAAAAATCGGCAGGAACGCGCGAGCCCTGGTCACATCGACTTCGATCAAGCCATGGATAATGGGCGTGCGCAGGGCTGAACGAATCGTCACAGCTTCCAAGCGCCGCATCTTCGAAAAAGGGACCACCTTGTAATCAGCGTTGCTCTGTTTCATGATCTCTATCCCTCCCACTGATGGGACAAGACGTTCAGTCTCCGTTCCTCGCCTCGTCGTGCCCATCAGCATTTGTGACAGACCTTTCCAGTTTGAAGTGTAATGCCTGGACATTACGAGGACATCACAAAAGTGGACCTCCTGCTCACAGAGCCATCACAGGTGAGCAGGAGGTCAGGGGGAGGGTGAGCAACAGAGGCTTGCTCCTTGCTTGACGAATCTCATCCGGGGCAACGCCTCAAGGAAGACCGAGACCTCTTCCAGTGGAATGACCGGACCCCTTGCGCCCAATACATTCAAATAACGAGAATGGGTACAATGTAGGGGCGCAATGATGAGGTTTCACAAAATATCCGGATAGCGATACATGCCCCGAGGGCCGATAAATCGGCGGTGGGCGCGATAAATCGGCCCCTACAGATGTCCCGAATTATTTGTTAAAGGTCAAAATTGCGCCCGCCTGGGGTGCCGATGCAGGGCCACAGGGCGCAATGAATTGGGCACGAAGTGCGACCCCTACATTGCCACAGATACCTCCGAATAATTATTTATTGTGCATCATTGTGCCCATACAGATTACCCGCGTGAATGGGGAGCTGAGGCGGGTGATGTCAGGCTGTTTTGATGTCTGCTGCTGTTTCCAGGCCCAGCTCTTTGATGGCGTTATCGCGTAGGATGAACTTTTGTATTTTGCCGCTGGCGGTCATGGGGAAGGCAGTGACGAACTGGAAGTAGCGCGGGATTTTCTGGTGGCTGATCTGGCCATTGCAGAACTCGCGCAACTCTGCTTTTGTGAGCTGCTCTCCTTCTTTGGGCAGCACAACGGCTAAAAGTTCTTCACCGAAGAATTTATCGGGTACACCGAGTACCTGCACGTCGGCGATCTTTGGATGGCGAATGAGGAAGTCTTCGACTTCGCGGGGGAAGATGTTTTCACCGCCGCGAATGACCATGTCTTTGAGTCGCCCGACGATGTTGATATAGCCTTGCTCATTCATGGTGGCTAAGTCTCCGGTATGCAGCCAACCCTCGCTATCAACTGCATCGGCAGTCCTTTCGGGCATCTTGTAGTAGCCCTGCATGACGAGAAAGCCTTTGCAACAGAGTTCTCCGCGCTCACCGCAGGGGACGATATCGCCGCTGGCCGGGTTAATGATTTTAACTTCGACATGGGGGAAAGGCACGCCAACCGTCGCGGATTTCAATTCAAATGAATCATCCTGGAGGGTCAATGTGATGGCGGCATGGGATTCGGTCTGGCCAAAGACTATGGCAACATCTGCTCCCATGCGTTCCTTTACCTGTTCCATGAGATAGACGGGCACGGGTGAGCCGCCGCTGACAACGGTCCTTAATGCAGAGAGATCATACTTGTCGAAATCTGGATGCTGCAAAATTGCCAGCAACATGGTGGGAACACCGCCAAAGGTGGTGCAGTGTTCAGAGCTGAGAATATCTGACACTCCCCCTGATGAATCAGGGGGGTTCTTCCTTCAACCATGAGACGTGCCGTCTAGTCTCGCAACTAGAAAGTAGAGGCCCGCATGTCCAGAAGCGTTCACAGAACCGAAGTCCTGTCGGTTCCCGTGTGCCCCACGGTACCGTCGGAAGAAACGGAGTTTCACCCATTGAAAGACGCCATCAGGCCGTTAGGCGAGAATGCGCTCTCTTGCGAGATGTTACGCTGGCTCTTTCACTGTTTCCTGGTCAACACGGTCGTGTTTTTACCTCTGGCCCTTCGCCAGAGAACCCACCGAAACGCGATTCAGTTGTCAAGGTGCTAGAACAATTGTCTCATGGCTGTCTAGACTTTCGTTGAGTATTCAGTTGTTGAGTACCGCCTGCGGGCGGCGCATCTTTCATCCCCCGTTTGAAAATAGGGGGCTTTCAGATGCGAGGAGCAATGTAAGGCTTTCAGTGGGTCGAAAGCAATGAGGGGATGGAGGGTTGAACCAGTATAGATCGAGGCGAGAACGGCCAGTACACATCCACCCACGTGGAAAAAGGGCATGGCGGTACAACCATGATCTTCCTGGCGCGACCCCCATTGTTCTGAAAAAACCATACCTATATTGAGGATGCCGTGATGCCGGAGGATTGCTCCTTTGGGAAAGCCTGTGGTGCCGGAGGTATATTGGATCATCGCGGGATCCATGGGTGTCACCGAGGCCTGACGCTCGCGCAGGGCTTCCTCACTGATGGCTGCGCCCCCTGCTACCATTTCACGGAAGAGCGTTGGCCGCCAGCCTTCCTGCTCCAATAGACCTGAAGGGGGAGCGCCCACAAGGCTGATGTAGCGCAGCACCGGCAGGCGCTCGCTGCTGACTTCGCCATTCTTTGTTCCGGGAGTAACCATCGAGCGCACCGTCGCCAGGCAATCATGGTTGCGAACGCGAGCCATAAAGAAGAGGGCACGGACATCGCCTTGCTTCAGGACATATTCGAGTTCATGGGCAAGGTAGGCTGGATTGATCGTGACAAGCACCAGGCCAGCCTTGGCAGCGGCCATGTACACGAGGAGCCATTCGGGGAGGTTGGCGGCCCAGATGGCGATATGATCGCCTTTCTCTAAGCCAAGCGCCATCAAGCCTCGCGCAACCTGGTTGGCGCGTTCGCGATATTCCTGGTAGGACCAGCGAATATCGAGCGCACCGCCAAACTCGGGATAGCCGGAGTAGGCAACGGCTTCTTTGGTGGAAAGCTCATTCGCACGACGATCCAAGAGATCACCAATAGTGAGATCGAGTAATGGCACCCCAGAAGTTTCGGCCAGCCAGTGCGACAGGCTATTGGTAGTCATGCCCATAGATACCTCCTATGAAGTTGAGAACGAAGGTGTACAAAGGTCTTCGATGATGCTTGCAGAATATTACGTAGAGTACGATGCCGGTAGATTACTGTCAAGCTTTTCCCTTGACATTACCATCGTTTAGACCAGATACTGTCTTTACGTTATTGAATAAACGAGGCCAGGCCAATAAGAAACAAGGGGTTATTGTATGTTTGACAAAAGCAAGATCGGCCAAAGTTTCCCCCCATTCACAATCGAGGTAGAACGAGGGAAGATTCGCGAATTAGCGCTTGCCATCGGCGATGATAATCCGATATACCAGAGTCGAGAAGCGGCTCAGGCGGCCGGGTATGCTGATGTGCCGCTCTTCCCAACGGCTCCTACGATGTTCACGTTCTGGGGTAACACGAACATGGTAAGCCAGGTTGCCAGCCTGGGGATAAATGTGATGCGCGTTTTACACGGCGAAGAGCTGTACGAGTATCTGGCTCCCATCTATCCAGGAGATACTTTGACCGGTGTGATGACGCTGATTGACGGTAAAACGCGCCATGGGCAGGGTGGTTCCGTGATGGATATTTTGACGGTGGAGATACGCTATACCAACCAGCACGGTCAACCTGTGCTGAATGCGCGTGAAATGATTCTTGTAAGAGAGTAGGTCCACGGGTCGAAGGATACGAAGGGTAGGGCTTGCCCTACCCCTACGGTTATATTTTATCGGGAGGCGAGGTTTATGACTACGAATGCTCAGGCTCCGGCAAAGTTGTTTTATGAAGATGTGGAGGTTGGCGAAGCTATACCGAAGTTGGTGAAGCCAGGGGTTTCGCATATACAACTGGTGCGTTACGCGGGGGCTTCAGGGGACTTCAACCCTCTGCACACTGATCCAAAGTTTGGTGAGATGGTCGGCACTGGAGGTATTATCGCCCACGGAATGCTCATTATGGGCTTTGTGGGCCAGATGTTAAGCGATTACGTGGGACCGTTGGCACTACGCAAATTTGATGTGCGCTTCAAAGGGATGACGCGTCTTGATGATGTGATTACTTGCACAGGCCATATCACCGAGAAACACGAGGTTGATGGCGAGGGTGGAGAAGGGCGTATCGCTGGAAAGGTCCAGGCCGCCGATCAAAATGGCGATGTAAAGGTCAGCGGCACATTCGTCGCGGCATTGCCAC
>JBGQJX010000311.1:0-5253 GCA_041499255.1 Ktedonobacteraceae bacterium
ACTAAGATTGATTTCGGTTCTGGACGCGGCTTTTTGGAAAGTTTAGATACTTTACTCTATATCAATGAACATGCCTGATGTGAATGCTTAAAAACCCATTCTCCCAACGTATAGACGATTGATGATCTGATTTTTGATGCATCTGTCTATAGTAGAATGAACCTGTGCATTGTAGTATCCATTATCCTGCCCATAAGCGCTTTCAGCCCGCAGGATTTTCCTACCCTGGGGAAAATATTTAATCTTGAAAAAATTTTGACTGTCGCCCCGGCAGTTGCAGCAGTCTTTGGATTCCTGCCGAATCTATTGATTAATGTGTTGCAACAGCAGGCAAATAACTGGCAGATTCAAATCCAAAGCAACAGCCAGGCAAGTCAGGGGAGCAATGCGAATAGTGGGAGTGATGATAGTGGCTCGGGTAGTAGCGACTCAAGTAGTAACAGCAGCGCGGCAAATAGTGGCGCAGGGCAGGCCGTGGGCTAACAGAGTGGCCGACCTGGCAAAAAAAAGGCGCGCCCGGTGAGATTCGAACTCACGACAACCGGTTTAGAAGACCGATGCTCTATCCACTGAGCTACGGGCGCAGTCTCATCTGGAGAAATAGGTCTCTCCAAATGTCATCACCCATAATAGCAAGTCATGATGAGATCGTCAAGCACAAAACGAGCCGCTGGTGTATGAAATAGTTGTAGGCAAGCAAGTATTGCATACGTGAAGGCGAGCGTAGGGACCAGCTCATGAACATTAACAAATTAACCCGGTAATGTGCAATGAATTGCGCCCTTACATCCATCACCGAATTTGTTCTGTTCTAAGCTGGTCCCTACGCCCCTCTCCGGTTGTTCGTTTGCCTACAACTATTTCATACACCCCCTGGACCCTCGTGCTTGCACTCTTGCCAATTGAGTGATATAGTACTATTTAACACTCTCTTAACACTCTCTTAACACTCTCTTAATATTTATGCAGCGAAGCTTGCGTTTCTGCCGAGTGGATCGGCTGAGAGCATCTACCCAGTCGACCCTTCCAAGTCAGTGGTAGAGGCTTTTCTCATTGTTTCCCTTTGTTTCCCTCACAATGCATTGATCTTTAGAAGGGCGAGGAGGCCGATGTTTGACACAACCAGTCCTACCGCTGTACTGGGCCTGCTTGTGGGTGGTGTGATGTTGCTTCTCTACGGAGTGCGACTTATCACTGATTCTATGCAACGCGCCGCAGGAGCACGCTTACGACGTGCCACAATGGCTCTCGCACGACGTCCGTTCGCGGCATTTGGAGTCGGAGTTCTGGCGACCGCGCTGACACAAAGCTCCAGTGCCACCTCTTCATTGTTGGTGGGACTGGTGAGCGCGCAACTCGTGCCACTGTCAGCGGCAGTTGTCATGGCGCTGGGGACGAATGTCGGCTCCACGCTCGTCGTGCAACTGCTGGCGCTCCACATCACCGACTACGCCCTGGTGCTAGCAGGATTAGGAGCTGCTGCGGCCATGGCCGCACGTCGCACCGCTCTACGCGAAGTTGGCCAAACCTTCTTTGGGTTTGGGCTGGTGCTCCTGGGTTTGGCCGCACTTCAGGATGGTAGTACACCCATTGCAGCGAGCCACGTCACCGCCGAGGTGCTACGAACGCTCACCGGAGCGCCGTTTGTGCTGGCGCTGATGGGTATGCTGCTGGCAATCGTATTTGCTTCCAGTGCAGCAGCGATTGGACTGGTGCTGGTGCTGGCGGCGAATGGCGCACTGCCGCTGGTGGCGGCGCTTGCGCTCATGCTTGGCGCCAACGTCGGCTCCACCGTCACAGCTCTGCTGACTGCTCTCAGCGGAGGCTCTGTTGCTGGCAAACGGCTAGCGCTTCTCCATACCGGAACGAAGCTCGCTGGCGCAGCAGTGGGGCTTACGGCGCTTGGCCCACTGGCAGCGCTGCTCTCTCACATGAGGCCCGACCCGGCAATGCAGGTGGCGCTCGCTCACCTGGGGTTCAACCTGGCGCTCGCTGCCGTCTTTGTTCCGCTCTCGGCACCACTGACACGCCTGGCGCTCGCGCTCCTCCCCGATCGTGCCACCAACGAGGCGGTCGGGCCTCGGTACCTTGACCCTGAAGTGCTGTCGCTACCAGCCGTGGCGCTTGGTCAAGCGATGCGCGAGGTCCTCCGCATGACCGATCTCGTGACCGAGATGCTGCGACAGAGCATCCGCGCGTTTGAGGAGAGCAGCACAGATGTACCCACCTGTATCGATGCACTCGACGACCAGCTCGACGATCTGGAAGCAGCCATTAAGCGCTACCTGACACAACTCGACGAGGACAAGATGACCGAGGAGCAGGCACATCGTGAGATTGCATTGCTCTACATCATTAGCGACCTGGAAGCGATTGGCGACATCATCGACAAGCAGTTCATGCGCCTGGCTCGCCGCAAACGTCGTGACCAGATCATGTTTTCCGACGAAGGGTGGAGTGACCTCGTCACCTACCATGGTGAAGTGACAGCAGCGCTGGAGCAGGCACTGGCGGCACTCGCAGCTCAAGACCCGACGCTTGCTGCCGAGTTCCTGGCTCGTAAAGCGCGGCTCGGTCAAATGAAGCGTGAACTTCATTTGCGACACCTGCGCCGTCTGCAATCGGGGGTACTGCCAAGTTTGGAGTCGAGTGCCATCCATCTTGATCTGCTCAATGCGATGAGCCGTGTGCTTTCCCATGCTTCCAATATCGCCCACGCTGTCCAAGGTGATCTATGACCAGGGAACAGTTGTCTCCCGAGTATGTATCGGGCCTACTATGCTCGTCAAGCGTATCATGTAAACTGGACACCCGCAAAGGTACCCAGTTGAACTGGGGTGTATGAATTAGTCGTAGGCAACCAGGCAAGCAGACTAAGCTAGCGGAGCCAGAAAGCACTCTTGATGCCATTGAACATAGGAATGTACAAGGACAAAACTGCATCGCGATTTTTAGATACTCGATGCATCACAGTACGCTTCATATGCGTGCTGAGCATCATTTTGCATACTGTTTGAGGGATGCCCTGTCTGCTCGTTTGCCTACAACTAATTCATACACCCACGAACCGCTATTGCACGGCCTGTGAATTATTGAGAAATCGCCTCAATTGCATCTCATACCCGCAAAATATATAAGTGACCGCAAGAGTCGCCCGTATATTTTGTATGAAATAACCGTGATACCCGAAATGTAGTGGCGAGGCTGCCCTCCCAACTTGCCCTCGCCAGGTATCACACTCCTCAATTCTTCAAAATTGCGCCTTTTTGAAAGGTATTGTTCAGCCCCCAGGATGATTCACAACCCTTTCTTCGCCTCGCAAAAAGAAAGACAAAGAGTAACAAAATCATCCAGGAGCCAGAATGACCACCAGCTACAGCATTAACAAGACCAACCACCATCAACCTAAGCTCCGCAATTCCAAAAATAATAGCGCGCAATGTGCGCGGTATTTTCCCCAAATACCGCGCACACTTGAAACAGTGAAACAGTTGAAACACCTGAAACACTTGAAACACTTGAAACACTTGATATTCTGTTTGAGAGAAAGACTGTCGGTTCACATACAGACTGGCACCCCTGAAACGTACTGCAAGGAATTCAAAGACCCTGGAACCTATTGGCTAGTAGAGCGGCCCCGTGCCATCAGGCGCGAGGCCACCCACTAGCCAATCATCTCATTTCACTTGACAACCACATACTAAAAGACCTATAATACAAATATATCCGAGTAGCTAACTAAGGATTAACCGAGAGCAGCCGCTTTCTGTGTTATCTATACGAGATCAAGCAGCCAGCAAATGGAGTGAATAAAATGAGTCAGGTAAACCAGGTGCAACAGGACACCTATACCGCGGGTTTCCATGTAGCTGAAAACTATGCTTTCAAGTCCGAGAGAGGATTGAACCGCGCGATTGTTGAACAAATCTCCGAAATGAAAGGCGAGCCAGGCTGGATGCGAGCGTACCGTCTCAAGAGCCTTGAGCACTTTTGGAAACGGCCCATGCCCACCTGGGGTGCTGATCTCTCCGGAATAGACTTCGACAATATCTATTACTACATCAAACCGGTCCAGGAGCAGGGCAAAACCTGGGAAGAAGTGCCCGCCGAGATTAAAGATACGTTCGATCGCCTGGGCATTCCAGAGGCCGAGCGCAAGTTCCTTGCCGGTGTGACCGCGCAGTACGAGAGTGAAGCCGTCTACCACAAAGTGCGCGAGGACCTGGAGAAGCTAGGGGTTATCTTCACCGATATGGACACAGCCCTGCGCCTGTACCCTGATATTATCAAAGAGCACTTTGGCACAGTCATTCCCTATACGGACAACAAATTCGCGGCATTGAATAGCGCCGTATGGAGCGGCGGTAGCTTTGTTTACGTCCCAGAAGGTGTCCGCGTAGAGATTCCGTTGCAGGCCTACTTCCGCATTAATGCCCAGAACATGGGCCAGTTCGAGCGTACCTTAATTATTGCCGCTCCTGGCTCCTATGTGCATTATGTAGAGGGTTGTACCGCGCCAACTTATACGAGCGATAGCCTGCACAGCGCCGTGGTAGAGATCAAGGTGCAGCAGGGTGCGCGTGTCCGCTATACGACCATCCAGAACTGGTCGAAGAACGTGTATAACCTGGTGACGAAACGCGCCGCCGCTTACAGAGATGCGACCATGGAATGGGTCGACGGCAACCTTGGCTCAAAAGTCACCATGAAGTACCCGGCAGTGCTGTTGATGGAGCCAGGCGCTCGCGGCGACATTCTCTCGGTGGCCTTCGCCAGCGATGGGATGCACCAGGATGCCGGCGCGAAGGTGACGCACCTCGCTCCGCATACGACCTCGCAGATCCTCTCGAAGTCGGTCTCCAAGGGCACCGGTCGCGCATCCTATCGCGGTCTTGTCCGTGTCAATCCCGGCGCGCACCACACCAGGTCCAACGTCCGCTGCGACGCGCTCCTGCTCGACGAGAATGCCCGCACAGACACCTATCCGACCATCCGTGTTGAGGAGAACCAGACCGAGATCGGCCACGAGGCTACCGTCTCCAAAGTCGGCGATGACCAGCTCTTCTACCTCATGAGCCGCGGCCTGGACGAGTCCGAAGCCTACTCCCTGATCGTCAACGGTTTCATTGAGCCAATCACCAAAGAGCTCCCCATGGAATACGCGGTCGAGTTAAATCGCCTGATCCAATTGGAAATGTCAGGTAGCGTGGGTTAAGATTACTATACACCCAATAAGACAAGAGGTCGACAATC
>JBGQJX010000312.1:0-5244 GCA_041499255.1 Ktedonobacteraceae bacterium
CTCCTCTCCCGCCCCTACGGGTATGGAGGCGCTTCCGGGGCGGTACTACTGGACTTTGCCTTAAGAAAGGGTGTCGATCAGGGAGGGGGTTTCTACTACTTCTGGCGACTCCTCACTGGCTTCATCGGCTGCTGCTTGTATTGACTTGTAGGAGTATTTGTCGGCGCGACCACCGGGTAGGAGGAACATCGTGGTTACTCCTATGATGGCGCAAATGAAAATCAATATGTAGGGCCAGAAGAGGCTTTGGGCGAAAGCTAGCTGCAATTGATGCAAGAAAGCAGGGGGCAGCGATGCTCGTAGATCGGGGGTCAGGAGCACGTTGGCCTGGGAGACGGTTTTGGGCAGACTGGCTGTGGCTGCTGGGAAGCGAGCAAAGATTGCAGGGAAGCGCATGGCCATTTGCGTGTTGAGGATGGAGCCCATCAAGGCGACACCGATTGTACCGCCGATTGTGCGAACTAATTGGGTTGAGGCAGTCGCGACACCTCGAAGCTTCCAGGGCACGGCGTTCTGGACAGCGAGGATAAAAGCGGTACTGGCAAGACCCAGGCCTGTACCGATACTAAACATGGCTACTACGATAAAGGGAAGCGGAGTTCCTGCTGTAAAGAGCGTGGTCAAGCCTGTGCCAATGGTAGCAAAAGCCATGCCCAGCACGGCTGTGAAGCGATAGCCGTAGCGAATGACAATTCTACCGCTGAAAGCAGCGGCAATCGGCCATGCCAGCAGCAGTGGCCCAAGGGTGATACCGGCGCTAGTGGCTGTTCCGCCTTCGACGCCCTGCACGAAAAGCGGCACGTATGAGGTGATGCCAAACATGAGGATACCAAGAATGACGCCGCCGATACTTGAAATGGCAATAATACGATTCGTGAAAAGTGTGAGCGGCAGAATGGGGTCGGGAGCCTGCTGCTCCTGGCGCAGGAATACCACGAGAAGCACGAGGAAGAGGGCAAAGAGGCCGATGCTTGGCAGCGAAAACCACGGCCAGGACGTTCCACCCTGGAGCAGGAAAAAGAGTAGGGCGACAATGCCACCGGTCAGCGACAAGGTGCCAATGTAGTCAAGCTTCTGTTTCTTGCGCTCGACGTTTTCCTTCAGAGCAAGAACAAGTAATATGCTGGAGAGGATACCGAAAGGGATATTGATGAAAAAGACCCAACGCCAGGAGAAATGGTCAACGATGATCCCTCCTACAGCTGGCCCTATGATACTTGATAGGCCCCACACGCCGCTAAATAAACCCTGTATCCTGGCGCGTTCCTTCAGTTCGAAGATATCGCCGATGATGGTGAGCACAATCGGCATGACCGCACCGGCGCCCAGGCCCTGGATCGCGCGGAAGATAATCAGTTGTTCCATGCTTTGCGCGGCTCCACTGAGGATTGAGCCAAGCAGGAAGAGCGCTGAGCCGAAGAGGAAGATGGGTTTGCGCCCATAGAGATCAGCCAGCTTGCCGTAAATAGGCACGGTGGTTGTGGAGGTGAGCAGATAGATGGAAAAAACCCACGAATAAAGGGCGATTCCGCCGAGCTTGCCAACGATGCTGGGGAGAGCTGTGCCGACGATGGTGGTATCGAGCGCGGCTAGAGACATGCCTAACATCAAGGCGATAACTACGGCGGTTTTTGCTCTTCTGGTCATGTCTCTTGTTGTCCTTTCGTAGATGTTTTAGTAAGATGGAGGCAAGCCTCTGGGGAAAGGCGCTGCACCTTCGTTATTGAGATGTTGATTCGTAAATAATAGAGCAAGAGGGAATGTTCCCTCTTGTTATGTATGTTAACAATGTGGCATGGTCAAACTATTCCGTTCTCCAATACTTAGACATTTAGGACATGCCTAAATGCGGGTTGGTTCCTGCTTCAGCGTGGACAGTTTCACTTGTTCCGTCGAACAAGCCAGAGCTGCTCACTCCACAGGCGTCACTTTCTGTCGAACTGACAGTAGTTCTTAATGCTTCATTCAGCAGGTTGACGGCAGCATTCACATCACGGTCAAGCACCAGCCCACACGCTTCACAGATGTAGATACGCTCTTGCAAGGGCAAGGCTTCCTTGATGTATCCACAAGCAGAACACGTCTTGCTTGACGGATAGAAGCGATCTACGACCACAAGGCGTGTTCCATACAGTTCAGCCTTGTAGGTGAGTTGCCGCCGTATCTCACCGAAGTTGCTATCAGAAACGGCCTGGGCCAGCTTGTGGTTTTTAAGCATTCCAGACACATGCAAGTCCTCGATAGCAATCAGGGCATGGTGCTTGACGAGATGAGTAGTGAGTTTGTGCGTCGCATCACGACGGATATGGGTCACACGAGCATGTCGTTTTGCCAGTTGCCTCACGGTCTTCTTGCGGTTTTTGCCGCCTTTAACACGGCGGGACTTTTGCCGCTCGAAGCGTCTCAGTTTCTTTTGAGCCTGTTTCAAGGCTCGTGGATTGTAAAATGTTGTGCCATCAGAGAGCGTGGCAAGCGTCTTGATACCCAGATCAACACCGATAGCCGTTCTCGCCGTGCGTTCTGGAAGTACCTGCTCTTCCTCTACCTGTACAGAGACATACCAGCGTCCTGCTTGTTCGCTGACGGTAGCACTCAGGACTTTTGCTGACGTGGGGATGTAGTCCTGCTCATGGAGGCGCAAGCGGCCTAAGCGGGGCAACTGCACCGCATCTGAGAAGACTTTGATAGCACCTGTTAAGCGGAATGAGCCAATACCCTTGCTCTTCTTTTTGAACCTAGGATAACCCACTTTGCCTCTGAACTTGCCTTCTTTCTTGAGTTTGAACTTGCGAAAGAAGTGCCTGTAGGTAGTATCCAGGTCTCGCAACGCCTCTTGCATCGCGCACTTGGAGACTTCATACATCCAGGGAAAATCGGAAGGTTTCAAGGCGTTGAGTTGCCTGTGTAGATCGATAGCGGTCGGGCGTTTGCCAGTAGTACGGTAGGCTTCCTGAGCACGAGCCAGCCCCCAATTGTAGGCAAAACGAGCACAACCAGCATGTTTCAAGCAAGCGGTACGCTGCTCGTTATTGAGGTCGAGTTCGGTTTTGTAGCCGCGCATAATGGTTGCCATTAGTCTTCTTTCATCGCTTGCTCAACGCACTGCTTAATCTTCTCCGCCCGTCTCTTTCTTGTAAGAGACGCCCATCTTTTTTGCGTATGCACTTAATCTCATAGAGATAGAATTGCACAAATGCCTATGAATGTTAACATTTTGTTTAGCTATTAATCACCCTCTGCGCAGGTGAAAACTTATCTGGCTACCTGGCGGTGGTTGACAAGGGGGCGACGCTGCCTTCATCATCCCCCGGATGCGGCTGCGTCCCCACCCCACTCTTCACCACCCCCGCCCCTACGGGATGAGAGGGCGACGTTGTTCGAATGTGACTTTGTCCTTACCCCATTCTATACCACCCCAATGGAACGTTTTTTTACTTGTTTGGCACTTTGAGCGCCATGACTATGCTACTGAGGACGAAAAACGTGGCAGAGACAAAGAAGAATATGAGGAAACTGGTCAGGTTTGGGGCCCCCTGGTAGTTGAGGATAAGCCCAAAGATGGGGGGCGCAACGACACTGGCGGCACCAATGGCGAGGTTGGCGTAGGCCATGTATTTGCCAGCCTCTTCGAGGGGGACCAGGTCGCTGGTGAGAGCGGTGCCGACGCTGAGGATGACGCCGTTAGAGGCGGCGTAGAGCGTTGAGAAGATGAGGAAGATCGCGAAGGTCTTTGCGAAAGGGAAGAAGAGGCTAACTATGCCAGCAAGCAGTACGAAGATGATGATGATATTGCGCCGCCCATATTTATCGGAGAGATAGCCAGCGATAAGGGCAATGACGATGCTTACCAGCAGGCCGAGCAGGCCGGAGATCTGGATGGCCCTGGCTACCGCATCCGATGCGGTGATGTGAAGGATGGTTTCGATGTAGTAGACGCCGAAGAACTGGAAGCCAGAGACGCCCATGTAGATAAGGAAGCTGCCGAAGACAAACCAGTAGAAGCCATTGTTGCGCTTCTGGACGCGGAACATGTCAAGCAGCACTTCTCTCATCTTGAGAGGTTTTGCGCTCAGGAGCGGTTTGTCGTAGGGGCGCATAGCGTAAGCATTGATAAGGGTTGTTAGCGCAAAGACCGCCGCGATCATGATGTAGGCGGCCTTTGCGAGATTGGCTGCGAAGAGGGCGGTGATCACGCCAACGCCGATGGCGGAGCCGATCAAGGTGAAGACGCCTTTGAAGCCTGCGCTGGTACCGCGCTGGTCTTCAGGGACAAAGTCCGCGAGTGTTGGTTGGAAGGCGCCAGAAGAAACATTGGTGAAAATCTGGATGCCCAGGAATGCCAGGCAGACGGTAAAGAGAGTGAGTGGAAAAAAGACTGGCAGCAGAATGAAGGGCAGGGTCAGGACCATGCCCCATATCAACATTGGCCTGCGCCGTCCATAGCGGCTATTGGAGTGGTCGCTGATGATGCCGGCGATGATGTTGACGATGACGGCGAAACCTATAGCGCCGCCGACGAGGACTCCCAGCACGATGCCTTTAGTCGATTCAGAGGTCACGGACTGGACTTGCACGGGCAAGATGAAGAGATTGTAGGAGAGCCAGACGGCGTTGACTCCCAGTGTGTAGATGCTCGTCAAGATGAGCGCTGTCAGAGATAACCTCTGTGTAGGTTCCGATATTTCTGGAGTGGCGGCCATGTAGCCTCCTTAGATTATCTTTCTTGATAAGGTATACCAGGGCATCAATTTTTGCAACTGCACCAGCTCCTCTTGTGAGTGTTTTGCAGCGGTGCGCGGTATTTTTGGGAAATAGCGAGCATTATGCGCGATAATTTTTGGGAATTGAAGAGGTTGGTGGATGCGCGGTATTTTTGAGAAATAGCGAGCATTATGCGCGATAATTTTTGGGAATTTGATGAGGGTAGGGTGGCAGCGAGGAGGTAGGGTGAGTATGCCAGGGCGAGCAGCCGAGGCAGGGCGACCACGAGGATCGCCCCAATACACGTAGATGTTTGTTGGTGGTGAGGTGTTATTGCATTTTGGGATTGCATGTGTTTATTTCCTGGATGGTGGTGCTGTTGTATTCTTTCTATGGGTTGTGAATCTGGTTGATTTGTTTGGGAGTTAATAAAGGGGAAGGATTCTATGTTATCTGCCACTTTGGTTTTGATGGGTCTGGTTATTTTGTGTGGGTTTTATACCTGCGAGTGAAGATTATGCTTTATTTTAGGGGAGAATCATA